>NZ_JBSVWQ010000019.1:0-58217 GCF_054071215.1 Pseudomonas sp. SDO5522_S412
ACCCGCTGTAAGAGCGGAACCATAAGCCGCCGTTACCGCAGCAACGGATATGTACCCAATACAGCTACCGCGCCAGCACCATGGCAAAATACCCAAACACCGTGAGCAAAATCCCCGACACCGCATACGCCACCGGAAACCCAATCCACGGCACCGTACTATCAATTTCCTTGGCCGCCTCCCGCGCCGGCCCCGAGTGACTCCGCGCCCCCGCAACACCGCCCATGAGAATCGCCGGGTTGATCTTGAACACATGAAAACCCACAGCCCAAACAATAAACGGTGGAATCGTACAAGCCACGAACCCAAGCAAAAAGATCTTCAACGCAATGATCGCGCTAATCTGCGAAACCAGGTTAGCCCCCGCATTCACCCCCACAATCGCGACAAAGAATATCAACCCCATGTCCTCGAGAATGTTGCGGGCCGCATTCGGTGTATTGCCGAAAAACCGCACCCGCGACACCAGCGACGAGACGATAATCCCCGACACCAGCAACCCGCCCGCATTGCCCAGCCCCACCGCCGCACCGAACGCCGGCACCTGAATCAGCCCGATCAACAACCCCAGCACCATACCCAGCGACAGCGTCAGCAAATCCGTCGCCGTACTCGCCCGCCCCGCCTTGCCCAGCAACGCCGTGGCCTTGTCGATGGCACTGCGCAAGCCAATCAAGTGCATCACATCCAGGCGCTGCAACCGCGTTTCCAGCCCCATCGGAATCGGCGCTCCACCCCGCTCAATCCCCACCAACTGCACCTGCCCGGCAATCGGCGACTGGCTGAATTCCTTGAGCGCCCTGCCCACGGCATCCTTGTGGGTCACCAGAATCACCGCCTCATCCAGCGGTATATTCAACGCTCGGGCATCAGGTACTTCCGGCCCGATCAGGCCCATGTGATCGGTCAGCGCATCCAGACTGCCGCCCAGGGCGATCACATCGCCGAGTTGCAACACCAGCGTCGGATCAGCCCCCAGCAACTCTTCACCACGCTCGACGTTCTCGATCTGGTACAACGCAAAGCGCTGGCGAAACTGCGCGATGCTCTGCCCCACCAGCTCCGGGTTCACCAGGCGATAGGCCCGCAGGTCAAACGGCCGATACCCACTGAGCCCGGCATCGTCGACGTTCGGCACACCGTGCTCCAGCTCGAATTCCTTGGCCGCCTTGCGCGCATCCACACCCCACCAGCGCGGCAGGTATTTGCAGATCAGGATGATGCCGACCGTGCCCCAGATGTAGGTGATGCCGTAAGACAGCGCGATCATCGCGGTGGCCGCCGCCGCAGTGGTGCCCGGTGGCAGCGGCACCACGCCCGAGGTAATCGCCTGTTCGGCGGAGCCAATCGCCGCCGACATGGTTTGCGAACCGGCAAGAATCCCGCCCGCCGCGCCCACCGGCAGGGATAAAAGCCGCACGCCGAGCACCACGATACCCAGCCCGAGGAACGAGGACAGGATCGCCAGGAAGGTGAATTTCAGGCCATCACCCTTGAGACTGTTGATGAACGAAGGCCCGACCCGCAGCCCGACGCCGTACATGAACAGGTAATAAAACAGGCTCTTGGTAAAGTTATCGAGTTCGAAATGCACGCCGTAGTAAGACGCCCACGTCGCAATCGCGCAGCCGATCACGATGGCCCCGGCCACCGCGCCCAGGCCATATCCCTTGATGGTGCCGCGCCCGACCCAGACGGACAGGCCAACCACCAGGAACAGCAGGATGTAGGGGTTGTCGTGCAGGAAAGTAAAGAAGGCAGTCACGATGATTCGTACCTGGCGATGCAACGCTAAAGGCACCGGGCCTCGAGGCCCGGTGAGTGTTCAGTGCGTTCAGTCGAGGTTCGGGGTGTCGGCCGGGATGACCGGGTCGGCGATGGCGCCATGGCTGAAGCTGGGGCCCGCGTCGGAATGCTCCACCGGGTTTTTCTGCAGGTGGGCAACGGCCTTGCGCAGGTCTTCCAGCAGCAACGCCACCAGGTCACGGCTCACGCCATGCCGTACCAGGATGCGCTGTACCACGACGTTCTGCCGATCGGACGGCAACGGGTATGACGCGATCTGCCAGCCGCGCATGCGCACGCGCTCCGACAGGTCGTAGAGGCTGAAGCCGTGGTCGACGCCGTCCTTGAGCTTGTAGCAGACCGCCGGCAGCCCATCCTTGCCGTCGTACACCAGTTCCAACGGGGCAAACTTGGTGATTTCCGAGGCCAGCCATTGCGCCGTGTCGGAGCACGCTTGTTGAATCCGCGTGTAGCCGTCGCGCCCCAGCCGCAGGAAGTTGTAGTACTGGGCGATGATTTCACCGCCGGGCCGGCTGAAGTTCAGGGCAAAGGTCGCCATGTTGCCGCCCAGGTAGTCGACGTAGAAGATCAACTCTTCCGGCAAGTCTTCGGTGGAGCGCCAGATAACCCAGCCGACGCCCAGCGGCGCCAGGCCGTACTTGTGGCCGGAAGCGTTGATGGATTTGACGCGCTCGATCA
The DNA here is from genome assembly GCF_054071215.1 of Pseudomonas sp. SDO5522_S412. Classification (NCBI taxonomy): domain Bacteria; kingdom Pseudomonadati; phylum Pseudomonadota; class Gammaproteobacteria; order Pseudomonadales; family Pseudomonadaceae; genus Pseudomonas; species Pseudomonas sp. SDO5522_S412. The sequence continues at coordinate 2,485 of NZ_JBSVWQ010000019.1, forward strand.
CAAAATCCCATTGCAGCTCTTGCTGGATGAACGGGGCGATAAACCCGCCGCTCGCCGCGTCGACATGGATCGGGATATCCAGGCCGAGGTCACGTTGCATCGAGTCCAGCTCGGCCGCCAGGGCTGCGACCGGTTCGTAGATCCCGGTGAAGGTCACGCCCAGGGTCGCGACGACACCGATGGTGTTTTCGTCGCAATATTCCCGCAGGTCGGCCGGGCGCAGGCCCAATGCGTCACCGCGCAACGGCACTTCGCGAATTTCCACATCGAAATAACGGGCGAATTTCTTCCAGCAGATCTGCACCGGGCCGCACACGAAATTCGGTTTGTCGGTGGGCAGCCCCGCCGCTTCGCGGCGCTTTTTCCAGCTCCACTTCAGTGCCAGGCCGCCAAGCATCGCCGCTTCGCTGGAACCGGTGGTGGAGCAACCCACGGTTTGCCACGATTTCGGCGCGTGCCACAGGTCGGCAATGATGTGCACGCAACGGTTTTCGATCTCGGCCGTCTGCGGGTACTCATCCTTGTCGATCATGTTTTTGTCGAGGGCATCGGCCATCAACTGCTGCACTTCGGGCTCGACCCAAGTGGTGCAGAAGGTCGCCAGGTTCTGCCGGGAATTGCCGTCCAGCAGCAGTTCGTCGCGCACCAGGTTGTAGGCGGCCGACGGCGTGGTCGAGTGGTCCGGGAGGCGGTATTTGGGCAGTTTGTGCTGGGCGGAGCCACTCGAATAGACGTCTTCGATGGCTTGGTCCTGGGTCTCTACGGTTCTGTGAAGTGCCATGAAATCCTGCTCTTGAATGAGGGAAATGGCGTAGACGTTGATCGCGACAAATGCCGATCAGGCTGCGTCAGGAAACGAACGATGGAGCGGTGGCGCCGAATATCACACGCACGGCGGCGCAGGAAAGTGACCCAGATCATTAAAGGCGTGGATAAGCAGGCAAACGTGCCGGGGGTGCCTGGCAGTGACCTACTGGCTCAGTGCTTCGTTCAATATCAGGCTGCGATAGTGCCCGGGGTTGGAGCCCGACCACTTGCGAAACGCCTTGTAGAACGAGCTGGCATCGGCAAACCCCAGGCGGGTGGCGATCTCGGCAAAGCTGATGTCGGAATCGGCCAGCCAGACGATCGCCAGCTCCTTGCGCACGCTGTCCTTGAGGCCCTGGTAGGTCTGCCCTTCTTCCGCCAGGCGCCGGCGCAGGGTCGAGGCCGAGATGCACAGGGATGCGGCCAGGCCTTCGGTTTCCGGCCAGGTGTCGGCGGGCATGTGCCGCAGGTCGGTCTTGATGCGGGTGGCAAGGCTGTCCGGGTCGCGGTATTTGACCAGGATGTTGGCCGGCGCATGGGCCAGGAAGCGCTTGAGCTCCTCCGGGCTGCGCTTGATCGGCAGGTCGAGGCAGTCGGCGGAAAAGATCATCCGGGTACGCGGCCGGTCAAAGCGCAGGTTGTCGGAAAACATCACCTGGTAGTCGTCGCAGAAGTCCGGCTGCGGGCAACGCAGTTCAATCGCCAGGATCGGGATCCGGCGCCCAGCCAGCCAGCAGGCGACGCCGTGGACGATCATCCAGTAGGCGAAATAGGTGAAGGCGCGCCTGGGTGCGGGCTCCGGCTCCAACAGTACGATTTCCGCCAGGCTCTGCTGGCGCACCAGTTGCGCCGGCAGGCGCTCGAGCATCAGTGACAGGAACCCCAGGCCGGTTTCCAGCGCAGTGGCCAGGCTCGGTTGTGCCATGGAGGCCCGGCAGAGGAACTCCAGGCTGCCGGATTTGAGCTTGCGCGGGTCCATGCCAAAGAATTCATCGTCCATTCGCCGTGCCAGCAAGCGCCATAAGCGTGCGTAAGCGGTTGCCGGGACGCGTGCGGTTGGCTGGCCCAGCAGTGCCGGATCAATCCCGACCTTGGTCAACACTTCATCGGTCGCCGCACCCGGCGCACAGCTCTGCAACAGGGCTTCGCGGACCAGTTGGATGGAAATCGTGTCTTTTTCCGACATGGGGAATGGCGCAATCCGGTGACTGGGACGATGCCGCGCATTCTAGTGTCGGATGCGGTTTGCCACCACCGTTCAGTCAAGGTTCAGTAAAGGTCAATATTCCCTGTTTAGTAATGAGTATCATTATGTTACAACTTAGCATCCTATCTAGTGACGATTCGGTGCCGAATGCTTGTTCCCTTTTTAATCATGCTGCGCGAAGGCATAGAAGCCGCCTTGATCGTTGGCATTATTGCCAGCTACCTCAAGCAAACTGGCCGTGGCCAGTACATGCCCGCAGTGTGGATCGGCGTATTTCTGGCAGCGGCCCTCGCGCTGCTGGTCGGCGGTGGCCTGGAACTGGTGAGTGCCGAATTCCCGCAGAAACAACAGGAACTGTTCGAAGGCATCGTCGGCCTGGTGGCCGTGGGCATTCTCAGCTCCATGGTGTTCTGGATGCGCAAGGTCGCGCGCTCCATCAAGCATTCCCTGCATGAATCCCTCGATCATGCCCTGGCCGGCTCCAAACACCAGGTCACCGCGCTGATCGCCATGGTGTTTTTCGCCGTGGCCCGTGAAGGCCTGGAAACCGTGTTCTTCCTGCTGGCCGTGTTCCAGCAAAGCGAAGGTCCGGGCGCGCCGATTGGCGCGCTGCTCGGCCTGATCCTGGCGATCATCGTCGGCTTCCTGATCTACACCGGCAGCATGCGCCTGAACCTCGGTGCGTTCTTCCGCTGGACCGGCCTGTTCATCCTGGTGGTGGCCGCCGGCATCCTCGCCAACTCGGTACAAGCCCTGCACGAAGCCGGGGTATGGAACCACCTGCAAACCGTACTGTTCGATTTCAGCGCGACGCTGCCGATGGATGGCCCGCTGGGCTCGGTGCTGGCCGGCATGTTCGGCTATCAGGACGCCCCGACCATCAGCACCCTCGGTGCCTACCTGATTTACCTGGTGGTGGCCCTGGTGATGTTCTTCCTGCCGGCGCCGCCGAGCAAGCCGGCTACCCGCACAACCTCTTCCGTTTCCAGCCAGTAAGGACCGCCTCTTGTCCAACCAAACCCCTCAACCGGCTCCGCCCTCCCGCGCCTTGCGCTGGGCGGTGGGCGGCTCGGTGGTCGTGATGATCGCCGCCGGTGGCCTGTTCTACTACGCCTCGCAACTGGCCGCCTCCAAGCGCCAGGCCAACCACAATGAAATCGCCGTCACCATCCACGCCCACAGCTGCGAGCCGAATGCGCTGACGGTGCCGGCGGGACGCGCCAGCTTCCGCATCATCAACCGCTCGGACCGTGCCGTGGAATGGGAAATCCTCGACGGCGTGCTGGTGGTCGAAGAGCGCGAGAACATCGCCCCGGGCCTGAGCCAGGTGATCAACGCCAACCTGCTGCCCGGCGACTACCAGATCACCTGCGGCCTGCTGAGCAACCCGCGTGGCACCTTGAAGGTGACACCGACTGCCGAGTCTGACGCCCAAGCCAAGGCCAAGCCGTCGATGGTCGCGTTTATCGGCCCGCTGTCGGAATTCCGCGTGTACCTGAGCAGCCAGGGTAGCGCCCTGGTCAAGGCCGTTACCGCGCTGGACCAAGCCATCGAAGCCGGCGACCTCGCCCAGGCCCAGGAGCTTTACGTACCGGCCCGCGAGGCTTACCAGCGCCTGGCCCCGGCTTCGCAACGCCTGGCGGAACTGGACAACGCGATCAACGCCCGCGCCGACTACTTTGAAAAGCGCGAGCAGGACCCGGCCTTCAGCGGCTTCCACCGTCTCGAATACGGCCTGTTCCAGCAACGCAATCTCGACGGCCTGGCGCCGATTGCCCAGCGCCTGGTCACCGACGTCACCAGCCTCAAGCAACAGCTGCTGGCCCAGTCGCTGCCGCCGGAGCAACTGGTGAGCATCGTGGTGCGCAACCTCAACAGCCTGGCCGACGTACGTGCCGCCAGCGGTGAGGAAGAACGCTACAGCCATACCGACCTCAACGGCTTCGCCGCCAACCTGGACGCCGCCCGCAAAGTGGTCGACCTGATGCGCCCGCTGCTGACCAAATCTGCCGCGCAATTGCTGCCGGGGATCGACAGCGCGATCAACGCCCTCGATGCCGAACTCAACGGTTTGAAAGTCGATGGCCGCTACGCCTTGTATGACAGCGTTACCGCCGATCAGCGCAAGCAGATCGCCGACAAGGCCAAGGCTCTGGCCGTTGCACTCGATGGAATCGACCCCGCCCTTGGCCTTTCCGGCCTGAAGTGAAGACGACCGTAGACATGAGTGATTCAGAACAATTTTCCGCCCAGCGTCGTCGTGTATTGCTGGGTATGGCCGCCACTGGCGTGGCCATTGCCGGCAGCAGCCTGAGCTGCCCGGCAATGGCTGCCAACGCGGCGGCACAGGTGACCACCGCGCCAAGCAGTGAAAAGACCCAGGACCACCACGATTTCCATGGCAAGCACCAGACCGGCATCGTCACTCCGCGCCCGGCCTGCGGCATGCTGGTGGCATTCGACGTATTGGCCAGCGACCGTGACGACCTGGAGCGGCTGTTCCGCACCTTGAACGAGCGTATCGCGTTCCTGATGACCGGCGGCACCGTGGTGCAAGTCGACCCGAAACTGCCGCCTACCGATTCCGGCATCCTCGGCCCGGTGGTGACACCGGACAACCTGACCATCACCGTATCGGTGGGCGAGTCGTTGTTCGACGAACGCTTCGGCCTGGCCGCGGCCAAGCCCAAGCGCCTGATCCGCATGGTCGGTTTCCCCAACGATGCACTGGAACCGGCGCAGTGCCACGGCGACCTGAGCCTGCAGTTCAGCTCCAACACCCCGGACACCAACATCCACGCCCTGCGCGACATCGTGAAAAACCTGCCGGACCTGCTGCTGGTGCGCTGGAAGCAGGAAGGCAGCGTGCCGCCCCAGGCCCCTGCCCGCCCCGGCGAGCCGGCACAAAGCGCGCGCAACTTCCTAGGTTTTCGCGACGGTTCGGCCAACCCGAACTCCAACGACAACAAGGCGATGGATCAGATTGTGTGGGTCCAGCCAGGCAGCGACGAACCGGCCTGGGCCGCCAATGGCAGCTACCAGGCGGTGCGGATCATCCGCAACTTCGTCGAACGCTGGGACCGCACCCCGCTGCAAGAGCAAGAAAGCATCATTGGCCGGATCAAGACCAGTGGCGCGCCCATGGACGGCCAGAAAGAAACCCAGGTCCCGGACTACAGCAAGGACCCGGAAGGCAAGTTGACCAAGCTCGATGCCCACATCCGCCTGGCCAACCCGCGTACTGCACAGACCCAGGCCAACCTGATCCTGCGCCGGCCGTTCAACTACTCCAACGGCGTCAACAAAAACGGTCAGCTGGACATGGGGCTGTTGTTCATCTGCTATCAGGCTGACCTGGAGAAAGGCTTTATCAGCGTGCAAACCCGGCTCAACGGCGAGCCTCTGGAGGAATACCTGAAGCCGGTTGGCGGCGGTTACTTCTTCACCTTGCCAGGCGTCACCGGGGCCCAGGATTTCATCGGGCGCACGCTGCTTGATGCGACACATCCACAAACCACTGCCAAAACCTAAAACAAACCCCAGAGCGGAAATCGTCCCATGAAGAAGTCGTCTCTCGCATTGTCGTTGTTAATGAGCCTTTCGCCGCTGGCCGCCTTCGCCGCCACCGCGCCGCTGGACCTGGTAGGGCCGGTGTCGGACTACAAGATCTATGTCACCGAAGAAATCGGCGAGCTGGTCACCCAGACCCAGGCGTTCACCGACGCCGTGAAAAAAGGCGACCTGGCGACCGCCAAGAAGCTGTACGCGCCAACCCGTGTGCACTATGAGTCGATCGAGCCGATCGCCGAACTGTTCAGCGATCTCGACGCCTCCATCGACTCCCGCGTGGACGACCACGAGAAAGGCGTGAAAGCCGAAGACTTCACCGGCTTCCACCGCATCGAGTACAGCCTGTTCTCCGAGAACACCACCAAAGGCCTCGACGCCCTGGCGGACAAGCTCAACAGCGACGTACTGGACCTGAAAACCCGCGTGGACGGCCTGACCTTCCCGCCGGAAAAAGTCGTGGGTGGTGCTGCTGCTCTGCTGGAAGAAGTCGCCGCGACGAAGATCTCCGGTGAAGAAGACCGCTACAGCCACACCGACCTGTATGACTTCCAGGGCAACATCGACGGCGCGAAGAAAATCGTCGACCTGTTCCGTCCGCAGATCGAGAAGCAAGACAAGGCCTTCGTTGCCAAAGTCGACAAGAACTTCGCCACCGTGGACAAGATCCTGGCCAAGTACAAAACCAAGGATGGCGGTTTCGAGACCTACGACAAGGTCAAGGAAGCCGACCGCAAAGCCCTGGTTGGCCCGGTCAATACCCTGGCGGAAGACCTGTCCACACTGCGTGGCAAGCTTGGCTTGAACTGATCCAGACGCTGCATGCTCTCGCCCGGCCTGCCGGGCGAGAGCCTTCCTCAGGCTGACGCCACCTGCACTCCGTCCGAAGGCCGCAAGGCATCGCGGATAGTCCGCAGCTTCAAGCACGTTTCCTCGTACTCACTCCCGGGATCCGACTCGGCGACAATGCCGCAGCCGGCGAACAGGTGCGCCTCACAGCCTCTGATCAACGCCGAGCGCAACGCCACGGCAAATTCACCATCACCCTGCGCATTCATCCAGCCCACTGGCGCTGCGTACCAGCCACGGTCGAGCTGCTCGTGCTCTCGGATATAGGCCATCGCCTCACGTCGCGGCAAGCCACCCACCGCCGGCGTCGGGTGCAGGGCCTGCACCAGTTGCAGCAATTGCACCTGGGGATGCAAGCGGCCCATCACCGGCGTCAACAGGTGCTGCACGTTGGCCAGCCGGTGCAACTGCGGCTGGCTGGCAATGTCGAGCATCGCGCAATAGGGCTGCAATGCTTCGCGCAGGGTTTGAACCACCAGGGTGTGTTCGTAGCGGTCCTTGGGGCTGTCCATCAAGGCCTGGCCAAGTTCGGCATCGTGCTGCTCGTGACGACCACGCGGGCAAGTACCGGCCAACGCCACCGTGTTCAGCGTGCCACGAGTCACCCGCACCAGCCGCTCCGGCGTTGCGCCGAGAAAGCAGCTGTCACCACGGCTGAACGCAAACAGGTACGCCTGGGGATAGGCCGCCTTGAGGTTTTCCAGCAGCGGGCCACAGGGGATCGTCCGTGAGGTGGTCAACCGCACTTCGCGGGCCAGCACCACCTTGCGCAGGTCGCCGGCGTTGATGCGCTGCACGGCCGTCGCCACGGTGTCTTGCCATTGCTGCGCGCTGATGGTGTTTTCGTCGCTCGGTGTGCCGAGGGGAATCTCCTGGCGTGGCGCACTGGCGTAGCGGGACAGAAGCAACGTCCACTGGGTTTCCAGGCTCTGGGCGCAACGCACCGCGTCCGCCCCGGGCTCCAGCCACTGGCTGAAGATCACATGATGTTGCTCGGCTTCCCGCAGCAGCAGGATGCGCGGCAGCACCAGGGAGGTGGCGGCGAATGACTGCCATTTGAGCGAGCGTGGGCCCTTCGGGTCAAACGCAAAGCCGCCACACAGCAACGGCTGGCGCGGCCCCACCTGATGGGCCTGGCTGAGCAACGCCTGCCACGCCAGGGCACTGGCGTTGAAGCGGTCATCGGCCCCGGGGCTGATTTCCTCGGTACAACCAAAGCCGGCCATGGCCAGTGCGCCCCGGTCACTTGACCAGAACAGGCTTTGCCCGAGTACCTGGCGGTTGGCGGCAAATAACCGCAGCGGGTCCAGGCGCTCCGAGGCCAGGCTGAACACCACCAGCACTGCGCCGCCCTTCTCGCGCGCCAGGCGTTCGCCCTCGGTCAGCGCCTGAAGCAATCCCGGCAGACGTTCACTCATGCTCCGCTCCTTGATGCTGCTGGCGCCAGTGGCGCACTTGCTGGTCGATATTCCATTGGATGATCTGCGCAAACAGCGGGACCACGAACATCGGGTCCAACCCTTCGCGCTCGGCCCAGCGGCGGCGATGGGGCAGCATGGCGGCCACCCGCTCGGGGGCGGCGATGCTGGCTTCGTCAGGCTTGAACTGCGCCGCAGCTTTCACATAGGCCAACCGCTGGCCGAGAGCGCGGATGATCTGTTCGTCCAACGTGTCGATACCCAGGCGGACGTCTTCCAGCCCGCTGCACTGCTCAGGTGTTTTCATAGGATTCTCCGGTCATGGGGTCGACGGCCAGCACTGCCACGCCGGTTCGGCGGGGCTGCCCAGCAACAGTTCCAGGTGCTCGATCAGGTCGGCCTGGCTGTCGCGCAGGTAAAAATGCCCGCCGTTGAAGGTTCGAAAGTCGGTGACCTGGCGCGTCACTTCCGACCAGGCATGGGCTTCCTCCCGATCGACTTCGCGGTCGGTGCTGCCCAGGCATACGCTCACGGGCACGTCCAGCAGCTCGCTGATATCGCCGCAGTAGTTTTCGATCAGGCGGTAATCATTGCGCAATGCGGGCAGGTAAAGTGCCTGCATCTCGGGTTCGTCCAGGGGTGATGGCGCACCACCCGACAGGCGCCGCACATCCGCCAGCAGACCGGCATCTGGGCCCTGGTGCAATTGGCTGTGACGTTGCCGGTGAGGGGCCGGATGGGCGGAGACGATCAGCCGTTGCAGGTCCTTGCCCTGGCGGTTCAGGCGCCGCGTCACCTCATAGGCCAGCGCCGCACCCATGCTGTGGCCGAACAGCACCAGCGGCCGGTCGGACAGGTCCCACAGCGCCCGGGTAATAGTGCCCGCCATCCATTCCAGGCTGCCGGGCCAGGTTTCACTCAGGCGCTCTTCGCGGCCGGGGTATTGCACGCTGACCAGTTCGATGTCAGCCGGCAACAGTGCCTGCCAACCGCTGAAAAATCCCGCGCTGCCGCCGGCGTGGGGCAGGCAGACCAATCGGCAACGCGGCGTTTGATGCTGCGGGTAACGTCGCAGCCATGGGCTGGGGATTTTCTTCATAACACGCCCTCCTCCAGTTCAGTGGTGACGTGGATCCGGGTCTGCGGCAACCAGCGCAGCACCTGGCGCAAGCAGTCATCGGCGTCCATCACCTGGGCAGCGTAGTGCGTGCCTTCGGGCAGTTTGGCCAGTTGCAGGGCGCAGATTGCCGCCACTGTGCCGGTCAACGCCGAGCCGTCGGCGGCACGCAACCAGGCGGTGGCCTGCTGCGGTTCGCCGTGTTGCAGGCCTGCCATTTCGACTGCGAGCAACTGGTAAGGCGTGCGCCCTGCCAGGTCCAGCGCACTGGCCTGTACCAGGGCGGCAATGTTCTCTGCCGTGTGTCGCAGAGCCGGTGGCGAGCCCTGAATGCGCCCGAGTGCGGCCCGCAGGTGGCCGCCGTCGAACAGGTTGTAGGCCTGGGCTTCGCGCACCCGCAAGTCAGTAAACAAGCGCTGTTGCTCAGTGGTTAGATACGGGTGGGCCGTTACGGGACCGCCCACCAGCCAGGGCCGCTCGAAGTGTTCATCGACGAGTACGGCGGACTTGATTGCACGGCCATCGCACCAGCCCATCGAGGCCTGGCCATAGCCGTTGCCGAGGCTCAATAGAAAGTCCTCGGCCGCCGTTGTCGACAACCGCCCAAGTCCGACGGCATAGCAATGCACGGCATCGACGCGCTCGAACGACGCCGCAAGCACCTTGGGAAACAACCCCGACAGCCCGGGCAACATGCCGGCTGATAACACCACACGACGACCCGGCGGCAACTGAGCGGGCAGCAGCTGATGCAGCGGATCATCGCCGCCGACATCGATGTAATCGGCGCCACTGGCCAAAGCGGCCAGCGCCACCCGGTCGAGCACCTGGTAGCTGGGGCCCGCGCAATTGATCAGCAGGTCGCAGCCGCTGCAAAACGCCGCCAGGCTTTGGGCGTCCCACAGGTCCACTTCACGGATCTCGGCCTGCCCGTTCAACTCGCCGTCGTTAAAACGCTGCCCTTGCCCAGGGTCGCGACCGCCCAGGCGCAAGCGGCAATGACCGACCAGCACCCGCGCAACCTGCCGACCGACATGCCCATAGCCGCCTACAATCCCGACTCTCACGCCGCCACCTGCGCCAGCCGTTCGAACGCGCGGGCCACGGCTTCGACCTGGGGGCTCTGCATGCAGCTGAAGTGGTCGCCCGGCACGTCCACCACCTGCAATTCGCCAAGGCACAGGGCCTGCCAGTATTGGCTCATGTCGCGGTGCATGCCGGGCAGTACCTGGACTTCACCGCACTGGCGGATAAACACCATGTCACCGTCGTAAGGCGTGGCCTGATGCAAGGCGACGGCGGCCAGGCTGTGGCGCAGCACCTGCAGTTGCTCGCGCAGCCAGTCCAGGTCGCTCAGTTGCGAGCCGGCATGGCGCATCGCGTCTGCAATTGCCTGCAAGCGCTCATCTGCCGACTTGGATGCCAGGGCCCGCAGGCAGGCCAGGGCCGTGGCACAGTCGGGCTCATCCTGCAGCGCCAGCAACGCACCTTGGGGCACGCGGCCCGGAGTTTGGCGCAGCACCTTGGCAATCGCCCGCTCCATCGCCTGTTCATCCACCGGGTAACCCAGGGTGTGCGGGTCGGCCTGCATCACGCGGGCGAACACGTACTCCGCCAGCAGGTCATCCTCGATCATGAACGGCACGCGGTAGCTGCTGATCACTGTCAGTTGCAGCACCTCGATGTCCCTCGCCGCGAGGCATGACGCCAGCTCCGTCGCCAGCAACCCGCCGAGGCAATAACCGACGATGCTCACCTGGCGCCGGCCTTCGGCGTGCAAGGTGTCGGCATAACGCTCGGCCAGTTCACGAATCGCCGTAGCCGGTGCCAGAGCCAGGTAACCCGGTACATCATTGAGCACCAGCCCCTCCAGTGGCGCTTCTTCCCCGAGTGCAGCAAACAGCGCGCGATACGGTGCCAGGGTGCCGCTGCCATCATGGACAAAGATCCGCGCCGGGCCTTGCGCCTCCTCACGAATCCGCACCAGCGGCGACAGGCTCTCGCTGCCCTGCCCCCGCAGGTAATCCGCCAGGGCCGCAACGGTGGGCTGGTTGATCAACTGGCGCAGCAAATCCCCCCAGGGCACGTTACGGGCCTGGGGCAGGCTTTCCCGCAGGCGACCAACCACCTGCGCCACCAGCAATGAATCACCGCCCAACTCAAAGAAGCCCTGTTCACGGCCCACACTGGGCACCCGCAACAGGGTTTGCCAGACCTCTGCGATACTGCGCTCCAGCGCATCCAGCGGTGCAGCCCCGCTGTTGGCCTGTTGCGTGGCCTGGGCCATGCCGAGGTTGGCCAACGCCTGGCGGTCGACTTTGCCGTTGACCGTCAGCGGCATTTCATCCAGTACCCGCCACTCGGTGGGTACCATGTAATCCGGCAGGCGCTGGCCCAGATGCGCGCGCAACGCCTCCGGCTCAAGGGTCTGGCGCTCGGTCTTGAAGCGCGTGATGAACAGGTGCTGGCCGATCTGTGACATCGCATCGTCAGCTGCCGGCATGCACAGCGGCGTCTGCGCGCCGGCTTCCTGCAACAGTTGCTGCCACTGCTCGCGGCGGATGAACGTGGTGTCCTGCTCGGCGCGGAAATCCTCGAACGCGGTCAGGCCCTCCTTGAACTCCATGGACGCCATGATCTGGTAGGTGTCGCGGGTGGCTTCGATAAAGATCAGCCAGCCGCCGGGGGCGAGCATTTCCCGCAGCCGGGCGAGTACCTGGCTGGCATGCCGCGAGTTGTGCAGCACGTTGGCACACAGAATCACATCCAGGGAGTTGGCGGCGATGCCTTGGGCCCAGTGGTCGAGGTTCAGGTCAAACAGCCCGTAGCTGACCCACGGAAACTCGACGAAATGCTCCCGCGCTTCGTTGAGGAAAAACTGCGACAGGTCGGTGAACTGGTAGTCCACCGCCAAGCCGTCCAGGGCCGGAATCAGGTCGGCACTGGTGCCGCCCACGCCTGCGCCGATTTCCAGCAACTGCAGACGCCAGCCCGCCGGTTGCAGTGCGGCGATTTCCTGCACCGCCGCACACACCGCCTGGTTCAGGTACTGGCTGATCAGGTTCTTGCGATAGGCGCCTTCGGCGGTGTCGGTACGGCCTTCGGGAAACAGCAAGTGCAACGGGTCGAGCCGGTCGCTCATCAGGGCAGGCAATTGCTCCTGGCTTTCCCGCAGGTAGCGCAGCACTTCACCGCCCCAGCCCACACTCGGTTCCAGCGCCTCGATGCGCTGCCACAGCTGACGGTATTCAGCACCCGAGACCCGCAGTGACGAATAGGCGCCGGTGCCTGGGTTGCGGTCTACCAGTTGTTCGCGATGCAGCGCTTGCAGCCAGCGGCGGATCAGCCGTTCGTTGCGTGGCGCCACTTCGCACAGGCTCATGATCTGGGCCAGGTCGTGCTCGACGCCCGGTTGATCAAACAGCCCCGGGCGTTGCAGGGCCAGGCCCATGGAGAGCAACGCGGCACGCTCGACGCAATCGGACATCTGCGTAATCAGCGCTTCCGTCAGTTGGCCTTTCACGCCGTTGGCCGCCGCCAAGGCGTTGGGTGCCAACCGGGTCGGCCAAGGCAATGGAGTATCACGCAAAGTCCCGCGCACGCAGGCCTGCAAACGCCGCTCGAACGCGCCCTCGCCCGCAGCGACCACCACGGCCGATTCGACATGAGGATGACTGAGCAAGGCACTTTCGACTTCCGCCAACTCGATGCGATGCCCGCGAACCTTGACCTGGAAATCCTCACGGCCAAGGAACTCAATCAACCCGCTTTCAAGGTAGCGCCCCAGGTCGCCGGTGCGGTACAGCCGCTCGCCGCTGTGGGCATGCTCGATAAAACGCTCGGCGGTTTTCTCCGCGTCCCCCAGGTACCCCATCGCCAACCCCGTGCCGGCGATGAACAGCTCACCGGCAACGCCTTGCGGGCGATCGCGGCCTTGTTCGTCGAGCACCATGAAGCGTTGATTGGCCAGCGGCGCGCCGTAGGGAATGCTGCGCCATTGTGCGTCCACCTCGGTGATTGGATAGGCAATCGACCAGATCGCCGCTTCTGTGGCGCCGCCCAGGCTGATCAGTTGGAGCTCAGGCAACAACGCAGCGATTTCGGCGGGCAGGTTCAGCGGGATCCAGTCGCCGGACAGCAAGGCCAGGCGCAGGCTCTGAGGTGCCGCGGCCGGCACGGCTTGCAGGTAATGGGCAAGCATCTGCAACTGCGCGGGCACCGAGTTCCACAGGGTCACACCGTGCTCGCGGGCGCATTCGGCCCAGTGGGACGGGTCGGCGCGGCGTCCGGCGTCGGGCAACACCAGGGCGCCACCTACGGCCAGCAGGCCGAAGATGTCGTACACCGAGAGGTCGAAGCCCAGGCTGGCCAAGGCGAGTACCCGGTCTTCGGCGCCGATGGCGAAGCGCTGATTGATATCCACCACCGTGTTGAGGGCCGCCTGGTGACTGATCATCACACCCTTCGGAATCCCGGTGGAGCCGGAGGTGTAGATCACGTAGGCAAGTTGTTGCGGTGTCACCTGCGGCGCCGGCAGTTCACGTCCGGCACTGGCTGCGGCCTGATCAACGGGTATGCACTGGGTCACCTGGGCGGGCCAGGCCACGTCCTCGCTCAACCACGACTGGCTGAGCACCCGGCTGACCTCGGCGTTCTCAAGAATCAACGCGCGCCGCGCCATCGGCTGATTAGTGTCCAGCGGCAGGTACGCCGCGCCGGCCCGCAAGATCCCGAGTACACCGACCACCTGGTCGATGCCTTTTTCCATGCATACCGCGACCCGCTCGCCGGGCTGGCAACCGCCATCCAGTAACTGCTCGGCAATCGCCTCGGCACGGGCGGCGAGTTGCGCGTAAGTGAGCTGTCGCGCGCCCTGGATCAGGGCGACACGTTGGGGTTGCGCCCGGGCCTGGCGAAAGAACGGTTCATGCAGTAAGCCTGGGGGAATCGGCTGCGCCGTCTGGTTGATCAACTCCCGCACCAGTCGCTGGGGTGCCGGCAGTTCAAGGCAATCGTCCAGGGTCCAGGCCGAAGGCTCCCGCGCCAAGCGCTTGAGCAGACGTTCGAAGGTGTCGAACATCGCTTCCAGCATGGCCTCATTGAACACGCCCTGGCGAATGTCCCAATTGATGAACAGGCCGTTGTCGCGCTCGCTGACCTGGCAATCAATCAACACTTGCGGGGTCTGGCTGATGCCGTGCACCAGTTCTGCGCCGGGCATAAATGCCCCGCCGCCACTTTCGCCACCGGCGCCCAGGGTGCTGGTGAAGGCATAGGGCATCAAGGCCGCATCACGGCCTTTGCGCCGCGCCAGTTCGCGCAGTACTTCAATGCCGGAACACAGGCGGTGGTCCATGTCTTGCCACAGTCGCTCCTGCAACTGCTGGCTGCGTTCACCAAAGCTGCCGCCTTGCAGGGTCTGGACTTCCAGCAATTCCACCGAGCTGAAATCCCCCACCAGCCGATCGACCTGCGGGTGCAGCGACAGGCGATTGAGCAAGGTCAGGCTCAAGCAGAAATGCCCCTTGCGGCTCCAGCGCCCCAGGGTTTCGGCATAGCAGGAAAGAATCGCCGCCGACGCACCCACGCCGGCCGCCGCTGCATTCAGGCGCAGGGCGTTGAAATCCCGGGCCTCCAGGTTCAGGGCGCGGCGCTCGAAACGCGGTCCGCTGGGAGCGCCCTGCATGGGCAATTCCGGAGCACCGGGCAGGCTGTCGACCCGCGCCCACCAGTACTGGCGGTCACGCTGGTAACGCGGCTGTTCCCGCAACCGGCGCTCGCCCAGTACGTAGTCGCGAAAACTGATGGGCGCCGCCGGCGGCAAGGCTTCGCCACGATAGACCTGCTGCAACTCGGCCAACAGCATGCGCACGCTCTGGTAGTCGCACACCAGCAGATCCACTGAGAGATGCAGGCGCGCATGTTCACGGCCCTGGCTGACGCACAACTCGATCAGCGGCCACTGCTGGGGCGACGCCAGGCGAATTTCCATGCGTTCGCGCAGAGCGGCCAGTGCACGGCCGTCGTCTTCGCGCAGGTCATGCCGGGCGATCAGGTAATGCGGCACCTGGGGCAGGATTTGTTGGTAGCCGTCTTCCAGCACCACCGCCCGCAGCATGTCGTGACGCGCAATCAGATGGTTCCATGCCTGCTCCAGGCGCGCCGGGTCCAGTTCCCTGAGTTCAAATTCCAGGTAACCGTGGCACGCCACCCCGCCGTAGCTGAATGCCTGGGTGCGGCCCATCAGGTAAGCGGCCTGCACGTCGGTCAGCGGAAACGGTTCGCTGCGGGCAGCCAGGTCGGCCGAGACGGTGGGCATCACCGGTTCCATCAATTGCTGCAACAACGCGTCCTTGTGTTCGCGCAATTGTTGCAGGCGGCCTTCATCCATCACCCCGGCGGGCGCCCGGTAGCGCAGGCGGCCCTGCTCTTCCCAGAGTTCCACACCCAGTGCTTCGAGGTCCTGTTGCAGTTGCTGCAGTGTCATAGCGCACCCTCCACCATTGCGTTCCGGTTGACGTGGTCCTGTTCTCGTCGGGCGACAAGCCATTGGGCCTGGCGGGCGACGGTGGCCGCGTTGAAAAAGTCCTTCAGCGACAGTTCGACGTCGAACTGTCGGGCGATACGTTCGATCAGGCGAGCGGCCAACAGACTGTTGCCGCCGAGGGCGAAAAAGCCCTGGTTGCGTCCCACCAGGGGAATGTCGAGCAATTCGCGCCAGAGCCCGGCCAACAGTTGTTCGGCTTCGCCTTGAGGCGCGTCTTCATGCTCGGGTCTGGCGCCCTGGCGTTGCTCCTGCACCAGCCACAGCAGTGCGGCGCGGTCGACCTTGCCGTTGGCGCTCAGGGGCAGTTCGGTGAGGTTCAGCCAGTGGTCCGGCAACATGTGTTCCGGCAACCATTGGCAGAGCCACTGGCGCATGGCTTCGGCATCCGGCAGCGCGTCGCCCATCAGGGTTGCTGCCAACTGCGGGTTGGCCCCGGGCAACACCAGGGTGACGGCACGACTGACGGCCGGATGGCGTTCCAGGGCCACGTCGATCTCACTGAGTTCGATGCGGAAGCCACGGACCTTGACCTGCTGGTCCATACGCCCGAGAAATTCGAGGCTGCCGTCGGGCCAATAACGGCCCTGATCGCCGGTGCGGTACCAGCGTTGCCCGGCGTGCTCGACGAAGCGTTGGGCGCTGAGATGCGGCAGGCCACGATAGCCCTGGGCAACCCCGGCGCCGCCGATCCACAACTCCCCCGCCACCCAGTCCGGGCAATCGCGGCCCTGGCTGTCGACGACTCGAAAGCTTTGGTTATCCAGGGGTTTGCCGTAGGGAATCGAGAGCCAGTGAGCCGGCACTTCGTCGACGTCCTGGACGTTGGACCAGATGGCCGCTTCAGTGGCGCCGCCGAGAGCGGCGAACCGGGCGCTTTCGCCGGCTGCCAATCGCAGGCGGCGTGGCAGGTCCAGCCCGACCCAGTCACCCGAGACCATCGCCAGGCGTAATCCGCTCAGGGCATTCGGCTCGCGGGCCTTGAGGGTCAGCATGTCGAGCAACGCCGGTACCGAGTTCCACAGGGTCACGCGCTGCTGGCGGATCAGCCGCAACCATTCGGACGGCTCCTTGCGCCGCGCATCCGCTGGCAGCACCACGGCGCCACCGACACTCAGCAGGCCAAACAGGTCGTACACCGACAGGTCGAAATCGAGGGCGGAAACCCCGAGCACACGGTCATCCGCGCCCACCTGATAACGCCGGTTGATCGCGGCGACGGTGTTCAGCGCCGCCTGGTGGGAAACCTCGACGCCCTTGGGTTCGCCGGTAGTGCCAGAGGTAAAAATCACATAGGCCAGTGCGTCCGGCGCCACCTCGATCGGTTGTTTCAGGGCCCTGGCCGAACGCGCCTGGGCCAGGTCCACCACTTGCAAGTCCGCCAGCCATACACCGCGATCACGGTGGGCCGTATCGGTGATCACCACCTTGGCTCCGGCGCGTTGATAGATCATGTCGCGACGGGCTGCCGGCTGTTCGATACCCACCGGCACATACACCGCGCCCGCCGCCAATATGCCGAGCACCGCAACGATTTGCGCCTGGCCTTTGGGCAAGGTGATCGCCACCGTATCACCCGGTTCAATCCCCCACTGGCGCAGGGCACCTGCCACTTGCAGGGCCTGGGCCGCCAGCTCGGCGTAACTCAACTCAGCGTCCTCGGTGATCAATGCCACCCGCTGCGGGTGCACCTGCGCCTGTTGGAAAAAGCCATCGTGCAGCAAGCCTTTGTCATAGGCCCAGGGCGTGTGGTTGACCGCTGCACGGACCTCTTGCTGGCCTTGGGGCAACGGCAGCGGCGCGGGTTGGCGCCAGTCACCGGTACACAGCCACGCCAGCAGGTCGCCATAGGCGGTGAACATTTCGTCCAGCAGGCCTTCGGGGAACAGCGCATCTACCCCGTCCCAGTTGAGCAACAGGCCATCGGGCAGCGGATAGCTCTGGTGGTCAAGCCACACTTGGGGCGTTTGCGACAAGGCCCAGCCCGGTTCGCCCAGGTGCTGCCGGCAAGTGGCGTCGACAAACGCTTCGCCAAGGTTGCAGGCAAACACTACGGGGGCGCCGCCTTGCCGGGTGCGGGACAACTCACGCAGCACTTCCACACCAGGCCAGGCGCTGTGGGCGATGTCGCGGTGCAGTTGGCGTTGCAGGGCTTGCGCCTGCTGCGCGAAAGAACCCGCCTGGCGCTGGTCGATCTCCAGCAGCACCAGGTTGGAAAAATCCGCCAGCAGATGCGGGACGCAGGGGTGCAGCTCCTGGCGGTTGAACAGCGGCACGTTCAACAGGAAATGCTGGCTGGCGCTCCAGCGGCCCAGCACTTGGGTATAGGCGCAGCACAGCACGCTGGCCAGGGTCAGGCCGTGTTGGCGGGCCTGGTCTTCCAGGGCTCGCAACTGCGCGCGGCCGAGGCGCATCGCCAGGCGACGAAAACGCGGCGGGCCGAGGGATTGCGGCTCGTGTGCCAAGGGGAGTTGCGGGCCGTCGGGCAGGTCATCCAGACGTTGCAGCCAGTAGTCCCGCGCGCCGGCATCGCTGGTTCGGGTGGCGCCCAGGTAGTGGGCAAAATCCCATTCCAGACGTGGCAGCTGCGCCTCTTGCCCGCTGTAGATCAGCGCCAGATCCCGCAGCAGTACGCTGATACTCAGGACGTCCGCCACCAGCAAATCGATGTTCAGGTGCACCCGGCTGCGGCCGTCGGGCAAGCGGCTGAGTTGCACATCAAACACCTCGCCCTGGCGCACATCCAGGCAGCGGTGGGCCAGGCGCTCACGCAAGGCCAACTCATCCGGCCGTTCATGCACGGTCAACCCAGGCCACGGGCTGGTCGGCAGCACGCGCTGGCAAGTGGCGTTCGGGAAACAGGCGCGCAGCATGGGATGGCGGTGAGTCAGGCGTATCACCGCGCTTTCCAGGCGTTGAGCGTCGACCTGATACCCGTCCAGCTCCTGATACAGGTGACAGCCAACGCCCCCCAGCGGCATGGCCGGGTCGCGACCAAACCAATAAGCCTGCTGCAACGGTGTGAGGGCGAAATCGTTGTCGGCGGCGACGGGCTTGAGGTGCGTCGCCTGCCCGCGACGGCGGTCGATCAGCAACCACCAGGCCTCAAGGGTCGGCTGCTCAATCAGTTCGGCAAAGCTCACCTGCACACCTTCGCGGGCGAGCAAGGCCGGCAGGCGCATCATGCTCACCGAGTCCAGGCCCTGCTCGATCAGCGAGGCATCGGGCTCCAGGTCCTGGGGGGCATAGTCGAGCAACTGCGCGACACCGGCGCACAGCGCCTCGGGGCTGTGTGCGAGGCCGCCGGGTGCAGGATGAACGCATGCCAGTGATGGGT
This sequence comes from Pseudomonas sp. SDO5522_S412, assembly GCF_054071215.1. Classification (NCBI taxonomy): domain Bacteria; kingdom Pseudomonadati; phylum Pseudomonadota; class Gammaproteobacteria; order Pseudomonadales; family Pseudomonadaceae; genus Pseudomonas; species Pseudomonas sp. SDO5522_S412. Next base: position 21,331 of record NZ_JBSVWQ010000019.1, read on the forward strand.
TATCGGTCATGGGGGACGGTCCTTTGGGGAACGGTAGGGTCTGGGCGCAAGCGCCAGCGATTGATCGCTTCGCGCTCGTGGAACAACTCGCGGTAACGGCCGGGCGTGGCCATCAACGCGTCATGGCGGCCGACCTGGGCCAACTGGCCGTGGTCGAGCAGCAGAATCTGGTCGGCATGGGGCGCCAAGGTCGGTTTGTGGGTGACCAGCACCACCGTGTGCCGGCGGGCCAGTTGCAACAGGGTCCGATTGACCCGCGCCTCGCTGATGGCATCGAGGGCGGCGGTCGGCTCGTCCAGCAGGATCAGCGACGCGTCCTTGAGCAACACCCGCGACAACGCCAGGCATTGGCGCTCGCCGCCGGACAGGCTGACGCCCTGCTCGCCCAGCACGGTGTGCCAGCCCTGGGGCAGGCGCTCGGCGAGGCGGTCGAGGCCGGTGGCGCGGGCGGCGTGCTGCCATTGCTCTTCGCTGGCGTCGGGGCGGCCCAGCAGCAGGTTGTCCAGCAGGCTGCCCGGCAACAGCGGGCTGTCCTGGAACATCAAGGCGACCTGGGTATCTCGGGCCAGGGCCGACAGTTGCCGCAGGTCGACACCGCCGAGGTGAATCGCGCCACTGCTTACATCGCTGAAGCGCGCCAGCAGGCGCAACAGGCTGGACTTGCCGGAGCCGGACGCCCCCACCACCAGGTTCAGCGAACGCTCCTGCAACGTGAAGTCGATGCCTTGCAAGATCGCCTGGCCCTGGCGGACCAGTCCTACGTCCCGCACTTGCACGTCGTAACCCAGGGCAGGTTGGGGTTCGAGAGGCTCAGGCAACCCCGGCATCTGCAGCAGGTGGCGCAGGCGATTCAAGCCGTGGCGGGTCTGGCGCAACGTGGTACCGAGGTTGACCAGCGCGCCCATTGGCTCCACCAGGCAGGTGGCGAGAATCGCCAGCGCCAGGAACTTCGCCGCATCGAGGGTGCCACCCAACACGGCATACAGGCCGCATAACAGGATGGCGCTGTAGCCGGCCTGCAACACCACCGCCAAACCCAGCGCGGCGGGAAAAGTGCGCCAGTGGGCGTGACGCTGTGCCTGTTGCTGCTGGGCCAGGGCCTCGGTGAGCAGGTCGAAACCTTGCTCGGTGCGCCCGCTGGAGCGCAGCAACGGTTGCTGGCGCAGAAACTCCATCACCCGGGCCGCCGCTTCATTGGCTGCGGCTTCGCTCAGTGCTTCAGCTTGCCCGCCCCAGCGCACGCCCCAGTGGTACACCAGCACCAGCAACGGCAACGCGGCCAGTGCCGCCAACGCCATGGAGCGGTCGTAGAAAAACAGCGCCAGCAGGAGTGCCAAAGGCGTCAACAGCGCATTGGCCATTGGCTGCAAAAGGTGCGCCGGGGTGCTCATGATTTGCAGCACGGTGTGAGTCACCAGGCGATTCAGTTCAGCGCTGCGCCGCTCCACAAACCATTCCAGCGGCAGTTGCACCAGCTTGTCACCAATGCGTCGGTTCAACGCCTGGGCTGCTTCGGCACCGGCGCGATAGCCCGCCAGCTGGGCATACCGGCGCAGCCAGAGGCACAACAAGGCCATGCCGGTGAAACCGATGGCCCAGGCCCAAGGCGTGGTGTTGCCGAACCACTGGGCAAAGGCCATCGGCAACAACGCCAACGCTGCGCCCTGGGCCAACGCACTCAACGCCATCGCCATCAGCGCACGCCGCAACAAGCCGGCTTCACGGGGTTGCAGGCTGCGTAACAGCGCGCGAATCATGCCCGTGCCCTCTTCAGTGCGGCCGCCGAAAACTGCTCAGCGGCCCACAGCCCGGCGTAAGTGCCCTGCTGGTCCAGCAAGCCGTGATGCGTACCGCGCTCGACAATCCGCCCGCCTTGCAGCACGACGATCTGGTCGGCGTCCTGGATGCTGCTCAAGCGGTGGGCGATTACCAGCACCGTGCGGGCACGGGCCAGGCGAGACAGCGCCTGCTGGATCGCGGCTTCGGATTCAGGATCACTGGCGGCGGTGGCTTCATCGAGAATCAGGATCGGCGCTTCACTGAGCATCGCCCGGGCAATGCCCAGGCGTTGCACTTCACCGCCGGACAGTTGCACGCCGGCTCCGAGGACGGTGTGATACCCCTGGGGCAGCGCGAGGATGCGCTGGTGAATCTGCGCGGCCCGGGCGGCGGCTTCCACCTCGATTTGCGTGGCGTCGGGGCGCGCCAGGCGCAGGTTGTCGAGGACGCTGGTGCGCAGCAGGCGCACATCCTGGAACACAAAGGCGACCTGGCGATACAAGGTGGCGCTGTGCATGTCCCGCAGGTCGACGTCGCCGATGCGGATCGCCCCGGCACTCACATCGGCAAAGCGCGCAAGCAAAGTGGCCAGGGTGGATTTGCCGGCGCCCGAGTCGCCCACCAATGCGGTCAGCGTGCCGGGCGGTAGATCCAGGTCAATGTCATGCAGCACCTGCGTGCCGTCGGGGTAGCGAAAGTCCACGCCTTCAAAGCTCACCTGGCGGCCCTTGGGCTCGCGGGATTCGCGAGGTTGCGTCAACGTCGCGCTGTTGAGCACGGTGGCGATACGGCTGGCGGCCATGCGGCCCTGCACCAGTGCATCCGCACCATGCCCGACGGCCGCGACCGGCGCTGCCAGGGCCGGCCCCAGCAGCAGGAACGGCAGCAGTTGCACCGGCATCAGCCAACCGCCAGCCACCAGCGACGCACCGCCCAACAGCACCAGGGCCAGCACCAGCAACGGCGAAAGCAGCACCTCGACACTCGCCCCAAGCCCGGCCCAGCGTTGGGCCCAGCAGGAAAAGAAACTGGCGAAACGTTCCACCGCACCGAAGAACTTTGACTGCACCCGATCGGCCCGGCCGAATGACTTGACCATGGCGATGCTCTGCACAAACTGCTGGGTGGCCAGGGACAGGTTGCCCAGCGCGGCGCCCAGTGCCTTCTGGTCATCCCGATAAGCCTGGGAGCGCAAGGCTCGCAGTCGCCACAGCGCCAGCGCTGGAGGCAGCAGCACCACAACGGTCATCGGCACACTTACCGTCAGCAGGTACAACAGGCACGCCAGGGGCGCCACCAATGCGGCGGCGAGGTTGTTTGGCAAGTGCGCCACCAGTTGATGCAGCGCACCTACGTCGTCGAGCAAAACACGGTCGACTTTTTGCCCACCACGGGCGCTGAACCAAGCCAGCGGAACCCGCGCCAAATGCGCGGCCAGCCGTTGGCGAACCTGGCGTTGCAGGTCGCTGTCGGCCAGGTGGGTCATCTGCAAGGCGGCAGCCAGCCCGAGCATGCGCAACAGCAAAGCGCCCGCACCGGCCAACAACCACCAGAACCCATCGTGCAGATCGAGTTTTCCGTCCAGCAACGACGGCGCCAACTCCGCCACCGCGATCAACGGCAGCAGGCCGATCAGGGTCGCCAGGGCTTGCAGCAGCATGGCGCAGATCAACCGGCCACGTACAGGCGCGAGCAGTTCACGCAGCGAGTCTTGATCAGCCACGGGCGGCGCTTCCCTCAGGTTGTTTTGCCCCGAAATACAGCTGCTGGATAGCCTCCCGCAGGTGCTTGCGGCTGACCTTGCCCACGCCGGTTTGCGGGAAACCGGGGATAAATTCGAAGCGGTCCGGCAGCTTGAAGGCCGCCAACCCTTGCTCACGCAGATGGCGCAGCAGTTCCGGCGGGCGCGGTGCCGTGCCACGGGGAATCACGAAGGCGCAGGTGCGTTCGCCGAGGTAGGCGTCCGGCATCGCCACCAAGGCCACATCGGCGACGGCAGGATGGCTGAGCAGGAGGTTTTCGACTTCTTCGGCGGCGATCTTTTCGCCGCCACGGTTGATCACGTCCTTGTCGCGACCTTCGACCATCAGGTAGCCGTCGTCGGTGAGCATTACCCGGTCGCCGGTGCGGTAGAAACCGTCAGTGGTAAACGCCTGGGCGTTGTGCGCAGGGTGGCGGTAGTAACCGCGAATCGTGTACGGACCACGGGTCAGCAATTGGCCGACCTGGCCCTGTATCACGTCCTGTTCGTTGTCGTCCACCACCCGGATTTCGTCGCCCGGGGACATGGGTTTGCCCTGGGTGTGCAGGACTCGTTGCGGTGGGTCGTTGGGGTCGGTATAGCAAATCAGCCCCTCGGCCATGCCGAACACTTGCTGCAAGCGGCAGCCGAGGGTGGGTTCCACGCGGCGGGCAGCCTCGAAGCTCAGTTTGGCGCCGCCGACTTGCAGCAGTTGCAATCCTGGCAGGCCCTGCCCGCGCGCCTGGGCGGCATCCAGCCAGACCAGCACCAGTGGCGGCACCAGCGCGGTATGGGTCACGCGTTCATGCTCGATCAGGGCGAAGCAGGTTTCGGCGCTTGGCGAGCCGCTCAGCACCACACGGCCGCCCATCAGCAAGGTGCCCATGAACCCCGGGCAGCACATGGGAAAGTTATGGGCCATGGGCAGCGCGGCGAGGTACACCGTGGCGTCGGTCAGGCCGCAACGTTCGGCGCTGGTCCGCACGTTGTAGAGGTATTCATTGTGGCGACGCGGGATCAGTTTCGGCACGCCGGTGGAGCCACCGGACAACTGGAAACACGCGACGGCATCCGCGGGCGGCGCAGAAAAGGTTGGCTGCGGGTCGTCCAGATAAAGGTCTTCGAGCGCGATGAATTCTTCAGCCTCACCGGCCACGATCACCCACGCAAGGTCGCCATGGGCCGCCTTCAAGCCACGGGCCATGCCCCGATAATCAAAACCTGCCGTGACGTCAGCGCAGAGGTATGCCCTGGCCTGGGCAAACTCGCAGAAGCGGCCGATTTCCAGATGACGATGGGCCGGTAACGCAAAGATTGGCCGTACGCCGAGGCGATACAGGGCGAAGCACACTTCGACAAAACCCACGCAGTTCGGCAGTTGCACCACCACGTTGTCCCCTGCCACCAACCCCAGCCGGGAGAACCCGCCGGCCAGTTGATCGACCCGTTGATCCAGTTGGCGATAGCTCACCCGCAGCGTTCCATCGGTGATCGCTTCACGCTCGCCAAAGGTGCGGGCGGCGTTGCGCAGCAGGTCGCCAAAGGTCTCGTCGCGCCAATAGCCTGCGTCGCGATAGCGTTGGGCAAACGCTTCGGGCCAATCGGGGCAGTCGTCAATGATAGTCATGGGGTCTCCAGAGTTTTTTTCGGCAATAAGGGGCCGATGCCGTGAACAAAAGGCCTGCGGGGCAAGGGTGAAAAGGGCTAGGGAGAATGGGTCATTGAGCGGTTCATCCATGAGTCGCCAAGGGCTGCGGAAATGAGAGTGATTATTAATAGGCAAAAGCCGCAGCACGGCAACCGGCAGGACATTCGTTTGCGCGGCTTTTTCTTTTGATTGCGCTACAGCGTGAGTTTCTGCGGCCTGCAGCGATGAGGCGTGGTCCGGGCTTTCGGCTAAAGGATAATCATTCTTAATTACAGGTAAGAAATTTCCTGCTAGCGTATGCCCCTCTTTTCCGGTTCACAGGGAGTCCGCCATGCTCAGCCCACACGCTGCGCCGCTACCGACCCAAAGGGATTTCACCCTCAATTTTCCCAACACTTTGAACACGGGTGCCGCCACCGTCGTGCCGGAAATCACCCTGTCCGCCGGGACTGTGTTGATGGACAGCCAGATGTGGATGCAAGAGCCGCTGTGGCAAGGTTTGAAGATCATCCTGGTGCTCAGCGGCCAGCTCAATTGCCGGGTCGAAGGCCAGCAGGAAGTGGAGATTCGCGGGCCGACCCTGTGCGCCGTGGCCAACCAGGGTGAACATTGTGGCGATCACCTGTTCGCCAGTGGTGTGCCGGTGCGCTACACCACCGTGCAGCTGGATTTCCCGTCGATCCGCAGCGTCGGCCTTGAGCCTGAGCGCCTGCTGGATAAACGCGGCGGCGGGCCGATGATGTTCTGCCAGCCCGCGAGCAAACCGTTGCTCGCCCTTGCCCAACAGATTTTCACCTGCCCGTTGCAGGGCCCTGCCCGCTCCTTCTATCTGGGCGGCAAGGCCCTGGAGCTGACAGCGCTGGGGGTGGAGGGAATTCTCGCGCAAACCGAGTCGCGCCCGGTGCAGGACGCCCATTGCAACTCAGCGGACATCGAACGCATTCATGCCGCCCGCGACCTGTTGCTCGGTTCGTTGCAGGCTTCGCCGTCATTGGCCGAGCTGTCTCGCGCAGTCGGCCTCAACCCGCGCAAATTGACCGCGGGCTTTCGTCAGGTATTCGGCACCAGTGTCTATGTGTACTTGCAGGAACAGCGCCTGGCCGAAGCCTATCGCCTGCTCGCCAGCGGTGAGACCAATGTGTCCAGCGCCGCGTACCGCGTGGGTTACAGCCCGGCGCATTTCTCCACGGCGTTTCGCAAGCGTTTCGGGGTTTCGCCCAAGGCGTTGCGCTGACGGGTTGTGAAAGTTCCGCCCTGCCCCGCAAACGAAAGAAATGATCGCTCGACCCAAAGCAATAGCCCTGCGTCACAACGCCTGGATGAGATACGTTTGCATTCGCATTGAACACCTCATCATGGAGTGAAGCATGGGCACCCGCGTTCTGTACCGAGACACCCCAGGTTTGCCAATCGATACCGCAGTCCCGCACTTGAAAACCAGTCGCAAGCCCTTGGCAACCCTGATCCATGGCGTTGCCCTGGGCCTGTCGCTGACCCAGATGAACCTTGTGCAGGCCGCCGAGGCGGACACCGATCACGCCCTAGTGCTCGACAGCAGCGTGGTCACCGGGACCCAAGCCGACAGCCCCACCGGACAACAGGCCGGCTACGTGGCCAAGCGTAGCCTCAGCGGGACCAAGACCGACACCGCGCTCAATGAAATCCCCCAGTCGATCTCCGTAGTGACCCGCGACCAGATGGACGCGCAGCAAGTGCAATCGGTGAGCGAAGCGTTGCGCTACACGGCCGGCGTGCAGGCCAACACTACCGCCGCCAGCCAGCGCTTCGACAACCTCTCGATTCGCGGCTTCGACGTGACCAGCACCGGCATGTTGCGCGACGGCTTACGTGGCACCACCACCCAGGCCTGGCCAAAAGCCGAAGCCTATGGCCTGGAACGCATCGACGTGCTCAAGGGCCCGGCCTCGGTGTTGTTCGGCCAGAACGCACCGGGCGGTGTGGTCAACCAGATCAGCAAGCGGCCACTGGACCAGTCGTTCCATGAAGTGCAGCTCCAGGGCGGCAGTTTCGACCGCGCCCAGGGCCAGTTCGACTTCAGCGGGCCACTGGATGACCAGAGGCAATTCCTCTATCGGCTGGTGGGCCTGGAGCGCAGCAGCGGCACCCAGTTCGATCACATCAAGGACGACAAAACCTTCATCGCGCCGTCGTTTACCTGGCGGCCGAACGACGACACCAGCCTGACCGTACTGGCCGATTACTCGGAGGATGAATTCGGCGCGCCCCGGGTGTTCCTGCCGACGGTGGGCACGCTCAAGCCGAACCCGAATGGCAAGGTCAAACACAACGTCTTTCTCGACGAACCCGGCCTGGACAACGGCCGCACGCAATACTCGCTGGGCTACCTGTTGGAGCACCGGATCAACGATGTGTGGAGCCTGAATTCCAGCGCACGTTATGGCCACGTCAACCTGCTGACCAACACCGCCAGCGGCATGTCCCTGGCGCCGGACCTGCGCACCTTGAACCGGTCGGCCTACCGCTTCCGCATCGTCGGCGACGTGTACTCCCTGGACAACAATGCCCAGGCCCGCTGGAACCTTGGCGAGGTGCAGATGGTGTCGCTGCTGGGGGTCGATTACCGGCGCACCCGTGAAGACTATTACCTCAACGGCGGCGCGGCATCGTCGATCGACATCTACAACCCGGTGCACGGGGGTGTGTTCGCGCCGAACACCCCGTTCGCCAGCACCTTGCAGCGCGCCGACCAGACCGGGCTCTACGCCCAGCAGCAGATGACGTTCAACGACCGTTGGGTACTGACCGTCGGCGGTCGCCAGGATCATTCGAGTGCGCGCACCGACAACCGCCTGACCGACACCGGGCAGAAGCAGGACGACAACAAGTTCACCTACCGTGCAGGCCTCGTTTACCTGGCCGACAACGGCCTGTCGCCGTACATCAGCTACGCCACCTCGTTCGACCCGGTGCTCGGCACTGATTTCTACGGCACCAGCTTCAAACCGAGCACCGCCAAGCAGTCGGAAGTCGGCATCAAGTACCAGCCGCCCGGGATCGACAGCTACATCACCCTGTCGCTGTTCGACCTGACCCAGCAGAACGTCAAGACCACCGACCCGAGCAACCCGCTGAACAGCGTGCAGACCGGTGAGGTCAACGTGCGCGGCGTGGAGCTGGAAGGCAAGGCCAGCCTCGCCAAGGGCCTGGACCTGCTGGCAACCCTGACCTACAACGACGCCGAAGTCAGCAAGAGCAACAACCCGCTGGAAAAAGGCAACCGCCCCACCGACACCCCGGAAAAAATGGCGTCGTTGTGGGCTGACTACACCCTGCCCTTTGGCCCGCTCACCGGGCTCGGATTTGGCGTCGGCGTACGCTATATCGGTTCCACCGAGGCCGATGCTGCCAACACTGTGAGCGTGCCCTCCTACACCTTGCTCGACGCGGCGGTGCACTACGATTTCGACAAGCTGATCCCGGCGGCCAAGGGCCTGCGCCTGGCGGTGAATGCCACCAACCTGACCGACAAGCACTATTACGAAGGCTGCTCCCTCTCCAGCTGCAGTGCCGGGTATGACCGCAGTGTCATCGCCAGCCTGCGCTATCGCTGGTAACTGCCATGCGTGGGTGGTGGCTTCGTGTGCATCGATGGCTGGCGCTGAGCGTCGGCCTGCTGCTGGCGCTGATTGGCTTGAGCGGTGCGCTGCTGGAACTCAAGGGGCCGATCCTGCGCTGGGAGGTCGGCAGCCAGGCCTTGGACCTGGCTCCGGTTGAACACGGCGCACTGCTGGATGACGCGCAGTGGATCAGCGCGGCACTGGGTGCCTACCCGCAATTTCAGAAAGTCTTTGGCGCCGCAAAACCGCGCCAGGGTTTCCTGGAATCGGACAACGCGATCGTCTTCGGAGCCCTGGAGGATCGGCCCGGCATCGGCATTGCGATGATCGATCCCTACAGTGCCGAGCCACGGGCATTTTTTGTGTTCGATGACCTGTGGCTGGCGAAGCTGGTGGCGCTGCACCGGGCACTGCTGTTGCCGCCGCCCATTGGCGCCGTCGCCCTGTTTGCCTGTGGCCTGGTGCTGCTGGGCTCGGTGGGCAGCGGCCTGTACCTGTGGTGGCCGGGGCGGCGCAGCTGGTGGAAAGCCGCCAGCTTGCGCCCGGGCAGCCAGGGCCTGCGCCGCCTGCGGGAATGGCACAACGTCGCAGCCGCCTGGCTGTGCCTGCCGTTGGCGGTGATTGCCGGCAGCGGCGCCTGGCTGGCCCGGCCCGACTGGTTCTTCGCCAACCCCGCCGCGATCAAACCGCTGTTCTCCGCCGCCCACGGCCACCTGTTGCTCGGGTTGCCCGGCGCGGCCCTGGCCTTTCTTTGCGGCCTGGCATTGCCGCTGCTCTATCTCACCGGGCTGTTGTTGTGGTGGCGCAAACGCGTCCGCCACGTGCGCCCAACTGTTCAAGGAAATTGTTCATGAAACACCCTCTGTTGTTGCAACGCGGCCTGCTGCTCGGTCTTGGCCTGTTAATGAGCGGCCTGGCCTGCGCCCACACCGTCACCGACCTGGCGGGGCGCAAGGTCGACGTACCGGACAAGGTCTCGCATATCCTGCTGGGTGAAGGCCGGATGATCTACTCGCTGTCGCTCCTTGAAGGCAAGAACCCGTTTACCCGCATCGCCGGCTGGCAAGGGGATTTTCGCGGCCTGGACGTGCAGGGTTACGCCGCGTTCCAGAAGCACTTTCCCGAAGCCGACAACGTACCGTTGGTAGGCGGCACCTCCGCCGAAACCTTCAGTGTGGAAAAGGCCCTGGCGGTACACCCGGACCTGGCGATCATGGCCTTGAGCGGCGGCCATGGCCCGAGCCCCGACAGCGAGGCGGTCAAGCAGCTGGAAGCGGCCGGCGTGGCGGTGATTTTCGTCGACTTCAGCGACCATCCGCTGAGCAACACGGTGCCGAGCATGCGCCTGCTGGGCAAGGCTCTGGACCGTAATCAACAAGCCGAGGACTACATCGCGTTTTACCAGGCCTCGCTGGCCAAGGTCACCGATACCCTGGCCAAGGCCGGGACGGTAAAACGGCCGAAGATCTTCATCGACATGCTCGCCGGCCTGCAGGATTGCTGTGGTTCGCCGGGCACCGGCAACTTCGGGGAAATGATCAAGCTCGCGGGTGGCCGGAACATCGCCGACGGGCGCATTCCCGGCCCGATCGGCACATTGAACGTCGAATACATTCTGTCCAGCGATCCGGATGTGTACGTCGCCACCGGCGTATTCGGCCACGGCCAGGGCGGTGTGACCCTCGGCTATTCGGCCACGCCGCAGCAGGCCAACGACAGCCTCAAGCAAGTGTCCCAGCGCGCGCCGCTGAATGAACTGCGGGCGGTACGTGAAGGCAACGTGCATGGCCTCTGGCATATTTTCTATGACTCGCCGGAACACTTGATCGCAGTGCAGGCCCTGGCCAAGTGGCTGCATCCTGAGTTGTTCGCCGACCTGGATCCGGAACAGACCCGAGCCGAATTGTACCGGCGCTTTATGCCAATTCCGGCCAGCGGCGTATTCACCACGAGCCTTGTGCCGTGACGCAGGTGCAAGCCTGTGCGAGCGCCGATGGCGCAGGTGAGCGCTATCGCCACCGCCATGGACGACGGGTATTGCTGTTGTCGGCGCTGGCGTTGGCATTGGTGGTTTCCCTGGCGGTGGACATCACCACCGGGCCTTCCGGCATGAGCCTGACGCGCCTGTTGCAAGTGCTGTGGGACCCGGCTTCGATGCCGCGAGTGGAGGCGGTGATCGTATGGAATGTGCGCCTGCCTTACGCGTTGATGGCGGTACTGGTGGGCGCGGCACTGGCCCTGGCCGGCGCCGAAATGCAGACGGTGCTGGATAACCCGCTGGCCAGCCCGTTCACCCTCGGCGTTTCCGCCGCCGCCGCCTTCGGTGCAGCCCTGGCCATTGTGCTCGGGATGGGCATTCCTGGCGTGCCGGCGCAGTACCTGATTTCGGCCAACGCCTTTCTGTTCGCACTGGCATCGGTGGCATTGCTGTATCTGTTGGCACGCTGGCGTGGGTTTGGTGTGGAGAGCCTGGTGCTGTTCGGGATTGCCCTGGTGTTTGCGTTCAATGCGCTGGTGGCACTGCTGCAGTTTGTGGCGAGCCAGGACAGCCTTCAGCAACTGGTGTTCTGGACCCTGGGCAGCCTGGCCCGGGCGTCCTGGGAAAAGCTCGCGATCCTCGCTGCGGCGTTGCTGCTGTGCCTGCCGTTTTCCCTGCGTCAGAGTTGGGCGTTGACTGCCCTGACCCTGGGCGAGGAACGCGCCCGCAGTTTCGGGATTGATGTCGGCCGCCTGCGGGTGCTGTCGTTGCTGCGCATCAGCCTGCTGTCGGCGCTGGCGGTTTCGTTTGTCGGCACTATCGGTTTTATCGGGCTGATTGCTCCGCATATCGCGCGGCTGTTGGTGGGTGAAGATCACCGCTTGTTCCTGCCAGCGAGCGTGCTCAGCGGTGGCTTGATCCTGTCGATGGCGTCGATTGCCAGCAAGGCATTGATGCCCGGCGTGTTGATTCCGGTGGGGATTGTCACCGCACTGGTGGGAATTCCGTTTTTCATGGCGATTGTGATGCGTAACCGCCGAGGTGCTCTGTGACCGGATTAAGCACACAAGCATTGAGCATGCACTACGGCAGTCGCAGCGTGCTGCAGGACATTCATCTGCCGGCGTTGCTGCCCGGCACCATCACCGCGCTGATCGGCCCCAACGCTGCCGGCAAGTCGACCTTGTTGCGTGGCATCGCCGGACTGCACAAGGCGCACGGCCAGATCTGGCTGGAGGGTGTCGATCTCAATCGCCTGCCGCAAGTCGAGCGCGCGCAACAAGTGGTGTACCTGCCTCAGAGCCTGCCGGAGCGTACGCGCCTGTGCGCCTTCGAAGCGGTACTGAGTGCGGCCATGGCCGGCCATCGCGGCGCGGGTTTTGCGCCTGGGCGGCCGAGCCCGACGGTGCTCAAGGGCGTGGAAAAAATCCTCGCCGACCTCGACCTGACCGCCCTCGCCGACCGCCCGATCGATGCACTTTCCGGTGGCCAGCGCCAACTGGTGGGCCTGGCCCAGGCCCTGGTGCGCCAGCCTCGGGTGTTGCTGCTGGACGAACCCACCAGCGCCCTGGACCTGTATCACCAGTGCCAGGTGGTGGAAGCCATCACCCAGGCCACCCGCGAACGCAACCTGATCACCCTGGTGGTGGTGCACGACATCAACCTCGCCCTGGGCTTCAGTGATCAGGTGGTGGTGTTGCACAACGGTCAGTTGGCCGCTGCCGGGCCACCGCAAGTGGTGATCAATCAGGCGTTGCTGAAAAACGTCTATGGTGTGAGTGGCCGCCTGGAACAGGTGCATGGCCGCCCGCTGGTGATGGTGGATGCACGACTGCCCTTTTCTCCTGCCCTTGGATAACCGATGAACAGCTCCCAAGACGCTGCACTCGCGACTTTGCACACTGACCGCCCATTCAACCTGAGGCCGCTGCTGTTGGCCAACATGGCCTGCACCATGGCGATGATGGCATTTGTCTCGCTGATTGGCCCGATCGCTCGGGTGCTTGGCCTGGCCACCTGGCAGGCAGGTGCGGCGGTCACCGTGTCCGGGGTGATCTGGATGCTTCTGGCTCGTCCATGGGGCCAGGCCAGTGACCGACTGGGCCGGCGCCGTGTGCTGCTGCTGGGCACCGGTGGTTTCACCCTGGCCTACTGGGCGCTGTGCGTGTTTATCGATGCGTCCCTGCAACTGCTGCCATCGGCCATGTTGGCGTTTATCGGGCTGATTCTGGGTCGTGGCCTGATCGGCGTGTTCTACGCTGCGATACCGGTGGGCGGCTATGCGCTGGTGGCCGACAACATTGAGCCTGAGCACCGCGCCAAGGCCATGGCTTCCCTGGGCGCCGCCAACGCCTGCGGCCTGGTGCTGGGCCCGGCGATTGCTGCGCTGTTGGCGCGTCACAGCCTGAGCCTGCCGTTTTATGCGATGGCGGTGTTACCGCTGTTGGGATTCTTGTTGCTGCTGGCCAAATTGCCGCGCCAGGAGCTGCACCTCAAGCAGCCGCCCAAGCCGGTCAACCTCTCGGACCCACGCCTGCGTCGACCGTTGGTGGTGGCGTTTGTCGCGATGCTGTGTGTGTCGATCGCGCAGATAACCGTGGGTTTTTTCGCGTTGGATCGCTTGAAGATGAACCCGGCCGATGCGGCACAAACTGCCGGTATCGCCCTGACCATGGTCGGGCTGGCGTTGATCTGTTCGCAACTGGTAGTGCGCAAACTGGAGTGGCCGCCGCTGCGGATGATTCGCATCGGTGCGGTGGTGTCAGCCCTGGGATTTGCCGGCAGCATGTTCGCTGATACGGCCTGGATCCTGTGGCTGTGCTTTTTTGTGTCCGCGGCCGGCATGGGCTGGATCTTCCCGTCTTTCGCGGCGCTGGCGGCGAATGCGGTGGATGCGTCGGAGCAAGGCGCCACGGCAGGTTCGGTGGGTGCGGCCCAAGGCCTGGGCGTGGTGGTCGGGCCGTTGGCCGGGACCTTGATCTACGCGATCGAACCTCGCCTGCCCTACTTGGTGGCGGCGGCGCTGCTGCTATTGATCGCGTGCTGGCCGGCGGCACGGCAACCAGGTAACACCCCAGGTTGAGCTACCTGTTATTTCTGACAGTAGACGTCCATCCCTGAAAAGCCTCTGATAAAGCGCGTGGCCACAGCATTAGCTGAGGCCACCTACCTTTTCTGGAGACAAGCACCATGAGCGACGACCTGAATGACTTGACGACATTTACTGACAGAAATTGGAATGGCTGGCACCCGGACCGCCCAGACACCGCAAAGCTTGAGCCACGGACGCCTGGGAACGATCACGAGTTCTACCTCACCAATGCATCCGATGCGGTTCATGAGATGGGTATCTCCAAGTCCTACTCATTCATAAAGGGCACTGAATACACAGTGATCTTTGAATACCGGACCCTATCGGAAACGGACATCATCGTGTTGGCGGGAGGCTTGGAGCAAGCATACGGGCCACATCCACCGTCTCCCGGCTGGACGCGCCTGACTGTCCCTCTTCCGTACGTGAAAGAGGACGGAGGCACTCACCCAATCTCAATCAGACTCTGGTCAAGAAGTGCAGGCAGCGAACCCCATCGCTACGACTTGGACAACATTCTTGTCAGGTCGATTCCGGATTAACCTGCAAGGTCACGGGCCCTACAAAATCCGATACAGCAAACGCTCGATCCGCACCCGGCTGACCCGGCGCAAGAACTTGCCGACGGCCGCCGGGTACTCCACCAGGGTTTCCAGCTGCTGGTAGCGTTCAATACGCGAGGTGTGCTGGAAAATCTCGGCAAGCTCGGTGCGCCGTGGCCCTACCCACTCACCCTTGGGATCATCGATCAGCAAGGCGTTTTCCAGGTCGAGGCGAAACGCTCGTGGGTTGATGTTGTTGCCGGTCAGCAAGGTGTAGCGCCGGTCGACCCACATGCCCTTGAGGTGGTAGGTGTTGTCGCCGTCGCGCCACAGGTGCAGGTTCAGCTGGCCGCTGTCGATCATGCGCTGGTGGCGCTTGGCGAAGCGACGCAGGCTTATTTCGTAGAGATACGGTAGCGCGGCGATGACCTTGAACGGCTCGCTCGGCGGGATGTAGAAGTCGTTGGCAGTCTTGTCGCCAACGATGATGTCAATCTTCACCCCGCGGGCCAGGGCGCGGTTGATTTCCCGGGTCACCGGCAGCGGCAGGTTGAAGTACGGCGTACAGATAGTCAGCTGGTGCTGGGCGCTGGCAATCAGCTCGCAGATCACCCGGCTCAGGGGGTTGTTCTTGCACACGCCCAGCAACGGACTGACCGTCAGGCTGCCGTTGGGCAACTGCCCCGCCGTGGTGTCATACACCGCGTGTTTCAGGCGGCTGCGCAGGTCGCCGATGTCGTTGCGCAGGCTGCGGGTGGTCGGCGGGTTGGGCAGGTCCAGGCGATGCACCGCCTTGGCGGCCACCAGGCCGTGCTCCACCAGGTGCTGCATCGAGTCGGCCAGCGCCTTGTTGTGGATCAGGTGATAACGGTCATAGCGGTACTTGTCGAACTTGTGCAGGTACACGTTATTCAGGCTGGCGCCGCTGTACAGCACGCTGTCATCGATCACGAAGCCCTTGAGGTGCAGCACGCCGAACAGTTCGCGGGTTTGCACCGGCACCCCATACACCGGCACTTCGGTGCTGTGGGACTCGGTCATGGCCTGGTACCAGGCGCTGTTGCCCGGCTGCTTGCCGGCGCCGATCAAACCACGCTGGGCCCGCAGCGAGTCGACCACCACCACGATATCCAGCCCGGGCCGGGCGGCCTTGGCAGCATGCAGCGCGTCGTAGATCTCTTGTCCCGCCTCATCCTGCTGCAGGTATAACGCCACGATGTAGATGCGCTGGGTGGCCTGGGAAATTTTCTCCAGCAGGCAACGGCGGTACTCGGCGGCGCCGGACAGCACCTCGATCGCGTCGGGCGTGAGGGGAAAACCGCGCAGCTTGGGCAACAGAGAGCGTTTGAATAACGACGGCATAGGGCTCGCAATGGGTCGAATCCGAAGGACTCCAGAGCTTACACCATGGGCTGGCTCAGGTCTTCCCGCCCAGGGTTAAAAATAATTAATTGACCAAGGAGAACGATCGTTCTACTGTAATCTCCATGAACGATATCACTCGCGACATTATCCTCGACGTTACCGAAAAGTTGATCTACCGAAATGGCATCGCTGCCACCGGCATGGATCTTCTGGTGAAAACCGCCGGCGTCTCCAGAAAGAGCGTCTACCGCTACTTCGCCAACAAGGACGAACTGGTGATTGCCGCCCTGCAACGCCGCGACGAGCGCTGGATGCAGTGGCTGCGCAACGAAGTTGAACACCACTCCACCACGGGCGAGCGCCTGCTGGGTGTGTTCAGCGCGTTGAAAACCTGGTTCGGCTCCGATGACTTTCGCGGCTGCGCCTTCATCAACACCAGCGGCGAGACCGGCGACCCGCACAACCCGGTGCGCCAACTGGCCAAGGCCCATAAACAGAAACTGTTCGAGTACGCCCTCGAACTGTGTCAAGCACATGGCACCCCCGACCCGGAACGCCAGGCCGCGCACCTGCTGATCCTGATTGATGGCGCCATTACCGTTGCCCTGGTGATGGGCGACACCACCGCTGCCGATAATGCGCAATCCATGGCGCGAACCCTATTGCAACTTTGACCTGACTTTTAAACCTGTTAAGGAGCCGTCCCATGTCATCCAACGCAGAAATACGCCCGCCGTTGCCGCCATTCACCCGTGAATCGGCGATTGAAAAAGTTCGCCTGGCCGAAGACGGCTGGAACTCCCGGGACCCGCAACGGGTGTCCCTGGCCTATACCCTGGATACCCAATGGCGCAACCGTGCCGAGTTCGCCCACAACCGCGAAGAGGCCAAGGCCTTCCTGACCCGCAAATGGGCCAGAGAGCTGGATTATCGGTTGATCAAGGAGTTGTGGGCGTTTACCGGCAACCGCATTGCGGTGCGCTATGCCTATGAATGGCATGACGACTCCGGCAACTGGTTCCGCTCCTACGGCAACGAGAACTGGGAGTTTGACGAGAACGGCTTGATGGCGAACCGGTTTGCCTGCATCAACGACATGCCGATCAAGGAAAGCGAGCGCAAGTTCCACTGGCCGCTGGGGCGGCGTCCGGATGAGCATCCGGGGTTGTCGGAGCTTGGGTTGTAGGCTCGACGCTACACAACTGTGGGAGCGGGCTTTTTTGTGGGAGCTGGCTTGCCTGCGATGCAGACACCTCGGTGTATCAGGCACATCCAGTTGATGCCATCGCAGGCAAGCCAGCTCCTACACAACTCCGGTGGTGTCCGTCAGTCCTGGTTCAAACCCACCCGATACAACACGCCGTTATCTTCATCCGTGAGCACATACAGGTAACCATCCGGGCCCTGGCGCACATCGCGGATCCGCGCTTTCAGGCCACCCAGCAGTCGCTCTTCGTGGATGACCTTGTCACCGTCGAACTGCAAGCGAATCAACTCCTGGCTGACCAATGCCCCGATAAACACGTTGTGCTGCCAGGCCTTGAACCGGTCAGCGTCGTAGAACGCCATTCCGCTCACACCCGGGGATTTTTCCCAGACGTGGTGCGGTGCAACGGTGCCTTCGACTGTCTTGCCCTTGGCCTCAGGAATCGGCGTCAGGGAATAGTTGATGCCATGGGTTGCCAGGGGCCAGCCGTAGTTTTTCCCTCGTTCAATGATATTGATCTCATCCCCGCCACGCGGGCCATGTTCGTTTTCCCAGAGTGTGCCGCTCCACGGGTTGAGTGCCGCACCCTGGGGGTTACGCTGGCCGTAGGACCAGATTTCCGGCCTCACGCCTTCCTGGCCGACGAAGGGGTTGTCTTCAGGTATACGACCGTCCGGGAAGATCCGCACGACTTTGCCTTGCAGCTTGTCGAGGTCCTGGGCGGTGGGGCGGTCGTTGTTTTCCCCAAGGGTCACAAACAGGTAACCATCGCGGTCAAACACCAGCCGCGAGCCGAAGTGGTTGCCCGTGGACAGCTTGGGCTCCTGACGCAGGATCACCTTGAAGTCTTGCAGGCCGCTCAGGTCATCGCTCAAGCGCCCACGCCCGACTGCGGTGCCTGCGGTGCCATTAGTGCCGCCGCCCTCGGCGTAGGACAGGTACACCAGGCGGTCCTCCTTGAAGTCCGGTGACAGCACCACGTCCAGCAGGCCGCCCTGCCCTTTGGCAAACACCTTCGGCACGCCACTCAGGGGCGCGGACAGTTTGCCGTCCGGGCTGACAAACCGCAGGTTGCCGGGACGTTCGGTGACCAGGAAGCCTTGCTTGTCCGGCAGGAACGCCACCGCCCACGGGTGATCGAGGCCCTTGGCAATCGGGGTGACGGTGATACTCCCTTGCTCGCTGGGAAACTGTTGGGTGGCGGCCGCCGAGACAGGCAGCGCCAGGGGCAGCAAGGCAGCGGCGCAGAAGGTCGCTAGAAGGGTTTTGCGTAACAGCATACGGTGGGTTTCCTTGTCGTCTTTACACACTCAATCGCCGCGATTGCCATTGGCGTCACGGGTGGGAGTCTTGGGCTGGATAGCCGGCGGGGTCTGCGCGCCGTCACGGCGCTGGACGCTGTTGCCGATACCGCCGTTTTGCAGGGTCGGCGGCCGCTGTGCCGGCGGAATATAGGTGCCTCGCGCTGCCGGCGCGTTGGGCTGGGTGCCCTGCATGCTGTTGGGATTGGCCTGGTGGATGGGGCCGTTGTAGGGGTTGTTGCTGGTGCCGGGCAGGTTTTGCGCCTGTGCCAACGAACTCAAGGCCAGGCCCAACGCCAATACGGCAAGGTTGCGCAAACGGGTGTTCATGACAAAGCCTCTCTGGGCGCATGTAATACGTGCTTTCGATAACACGCTACGCCTTGGGTTCGGCTTTGGTAACTAAATAGTTTCTCATCAGGTGTAACACGATCTGTCTGAAACCCTGGTGCCAGCCGGCTGGCCAGGGAAACTTTTGCCGAATCCGCCCTGTCACCTGAAGACCACACACTTCAGGAATACCGACATGCCACGGGCTATCTGGAAAGGCGCAATCAGTTTTGGCTTGGTGCACATCCCCGTGTCACTGGTCTCGGCCACGTCCTCCCAGGGCGTCGACTTCGACTGGCTGGACAAACGCAGCATGGACCCGGTGGGTTACAAGCGCATCAACAAGACCACCGGCAAGGAAGTCACCAAGGAGAATATCGTCAAGGGCGTGGCCTACGAGAAAGGTCGCTACGTGATCCTCAGCGAAGACGAAATCCGCTCGGCCCACCCCAAGTCCACCCAGACCATCGAAATCATCGCGTTTGTGGCCAGCGACCAGATCCCGTTGCAGAACATCGACACGCCCTACTTCCTGGCCCCCGACAAGCGCGGCGGCAAGGTGTATGCCCTGCTGCGCGAAACCCTGAAGAAAACCCGCAAGGTCGCCCTGGCCAACGTGGTGCTGCACACCAAGCAGCACCTGGCGGCACTGATGCCGCTGGAGTCGGCGCTGGTGCTGGTGATGCTGCGCTGGCCTGCCGAAGTGCGTGGCCTGGACGAGTTGGAATTGGGCAGCGACGTGACCAAACCGACATTGGCCAAGGGCGAACTCGACATGGCCAAGCGTCTGGTGGAAGACATGAGTGCCGACTGGCAGCCGGACGAATACCGCGACAGCTTCCAGGAAAAGATCATGGCGCTGGTGGCGAAGAAGGCCAAGGCCGGCAAGATCGAAGACGTGGAATCCAGCGAAGGTGTCGACGAGCGCAAATCTGCGGACGTGATCGACCTGACGGAGTTGCTCAAGCGCAGCCTGGCCGGCAAGCCCGCGACCAAGGCTGCAGCCAAGAAACCTGCCGCGAAAAAGACCAGCAAGGCTTCATGAGGTAGACCGCCATGGCCAAGCCCCTGAGTGAATACAACGCCAAGCGCGACTTCGACGTGACCGCCGAACCCGCCGGCAGTGCGCCTCGCGCCAGGAACCGGGCGCATGCCCTGTCGTTCGTGATTCAAAAGCACGATGCGCGCAACCTGCATTATGACTTTCGCCTGGAGCTCGACGGCGTCCTCAAAAGCTGGGCGGTGCCCAAGGGCCCAAGCCTCGACCCGAGCCAGAAGCGCCTCGCGGTGCATGTGGAAGATCATCCATTGGGCTACGGCAGTTTCGAGGGCAGCATTCCGGCAGGCCAATACGGCGCTGGCGATGTGATCGTGTGGGATCGCGGTGTATGGCAGCCCCACGATGACCCGCACAAGGCCTACGCGGCCGGCAAGCTGAAGTTCAGCCTGATCGGCGAAAAACTGGCAGGCGACTGGACGCTGGTGCGCACCCGACTCAAGGGCAGCGGCGACAAGGAGCAGTGGTTGTTGATCAAGGAGAACGATCAGCAGGCACGCCCGGTGGCTGACTACGATGTGGTCCAGGCTGAACCGAAAAGCGTGCTGAGCGACGCAACGGTGGGGGCTGCGAAAAAGCCCGCAGCGCCGAAGAAAGCCAGGCGCAAGCCCTCAACCGGCCTGCCCGATCAACTCGCGCCACAGCTGGCGACACTGGTGGACCGTGCACCGGAAGGCGATTGGGTGTACGAGATCAAATTCGACGGCTATCGCATCCTCGCGCGGATTCGCGATGGCGAAGTTCGGCTGTTCACCCGCAATGGCCATGACTGGACCGATCGCCTGCCACGCCAGGCCAAGGCCCTGGAAGCCCTGAAGCTCAAGGACAGTTGGCTTGACGGTGAGGTGGTCAGCCTGAACGCCGACGGGCTGCCGGATTTCCAGGCGCTGCAAAACGCCTTTGATATCGGCCGCAGCCTGGACATTGTCTATTACCTGTTCGATGCGCCGTTCCTGGACGGCCGCGACCAGCGCGAAGCCGCTGTCGAAGAGCGCCGCACCGCACTGAAGGACGCGGTTAGCCGCAGCAAGAGCAAGCTGCTGCGCTTCTCCGAGTCCTTTGCTGCCAACCAGCGGGATATCTTCGAAAGTGCCTGCGACCTGGCGCTGGAGGGCGTGATCGGCAAACGTGCCGGCAGCCCCTACGTTTCCAGGCGCAGCCCGGACTGGATCAAGCTCAAGTGCCGGCTGCGCCAGGAATTCGTGATCGTAGGGTTCACCCGCCCGCAAGGTTCGCGCAGCGGGTTTGGCGCGCTGTTGCTGGCGGTCAATGATGACAGCGACCTGGTGTATGCCGGGCGCGTAGGTACCGGATTCGATCAGGCCGCGCTGAAAAAGATCAGTGCACAGTTGAAGGCGCTGGAACGCCAGACTTCACCGCTGGCCAAGCCCCTGACCAGTGCCCAGGCACGCGGCGTGCACTGGGTCGAGCCGCAGCTGGTGGGCGAAGTGCAATTTGCCGAATGGACCCGCGAAGGTGTGGTGCGCCAGGCGGCGTTTGTCGGGCTGCGCACCGACAAGCCGGCGGAGCAGATTGTGCATGAGCAGCCGCGGACGGCCAAATCGCTGAAGGAAAAACCCCGCAAAAAGACGGCGGGCACCGGCGCCGTGGCTGGGGTCAGGATTACCCATCCGGACCGAGTCATCGATGCCCAGAGCGCTACACAGAAACTGCAACTGGCACAGTTCTATGAGGGCATCAGCGAATGGCTCCTGCCCTTTCTGCGCAACCGGCCGGTGTCCTTGCTCAGGGCACCGGAAGGCATTGCCGGCGAACAGTTTTTCCAGAAGCACTCCGAGCGCCTGGCGATCCCGAATATCAAGCAACTGGACCAGGCCCTGGACCCGGGCCATGCGCGGCTGATGGAAATCGACAGCCCGGCCGCGCTCATCGGTGCCGTGCAGATGGGTACCGTCGAGTTGCATACCTGGGGCGCTACCGCTGACAAGATTGAAACCCCGGACCTGTTTGTGCTCGACCTCGACCCGGACCCGGCACTGCCGTGGAAAAGCATGCTTGAAGCGGCGCAACTGACCTTGTCGGTACTCGATGAACTGGGGCTTGAAGCGTTCGTCAAGACCAGCGGCGGCAAAGGCCTGCACCTGGTGGTGCCGCTGGCGCGCCGCGACGGCTGGGACTCGGTAAAAGCCTTCGCCAAGGCCATCGCCCAGTTCATGACGCTGCAGTTGCCTGAACGCTTTACCGCGACTTCGGGCCCGAAGAATCGCGTGGGCAAGATCTTCATCGACTACCTGCGCAACGCCCGGGGCGCCAGCACGGTAGCCGCCTACTCGGTGCGGGCGCGGCCCGGCCTGCCGGTATCGGTACCGGTGAGTCGTGATGAGTTGAAGAGTCTGCACAGCGCCCAACAATGGACGGTGGCTAACCTGCACGAGCGTTTGCAGGGTTTGAAGAAGGACCCGTGGGCGGGTTATGCCAATCGGCAGAAGATCAGCAAGAAGATGTGGGAGAAGCTGGGGGCGCATCCGCCAGGCTGATGCGCTCCGCTGCCCGGTTCAGATGAGGATGAAGATCGCGGCCAGGCCGGCAAAGATCGCCCATTTTTCCAGGTAGTAACGGGTGCGGTTGCGTTTCTTCAACTCCTTGCCCCGCAGGCGAATCTTGTACAGGCGGGTAAACGCACGGTTCAGGCCGCCGGTCTTGTCACCGGCATCGTTGGGCGAACCGGCCGCAGCCATCACGTTGCGGCTGAACCAACGGTTGAACGCGGCCGCCCAGCGATACTTCATCGGGCGTTCGATATCGCAGAACAGAATGATCCGGTTCTGCTCGGTGGTGTTTTCGGCGTAGTGGATAAAGGTCTCGTCAAACATCACCGGTTCACCGTCGCGCCAGTAGTAGTTTTCACCGTCCACGTTGATGTAGCAGCCCGGAGAGTTGGGCGTGTCCAGGCCCAGGTGGTAACGGTAGGAACCGGCATACGGGTCACGATGGCGTACCAGCTTTGAGCCCGGTGGCAGCTCGGCAAACATCGCGGCCTTGATCGAGCCGATGCTTTGCACCAGCTCGGTGGTGCGCGGGCACAGCTTCATCGCCGAAGGATGGCTGTCGCCGTACCACTTCAAATAGAAACGCTTCCAGCCCGACTTGAAGAACGAATTGAAACCCACGTCATTGTACTGGTCGGAGCGCTTGATCTCGCCTGCGCGCAGCAGGTTCTGGCCTTCCTCGCGGATCTCTTGCCAATGCTCCTGAAGCGGGCTCAGGTCGGGAAAGTCGCTGGGGGACAGGTACGGTCGGCTGGGCAGTTTGGAAAAGAGGTAGAGAAAGCAGTTCACCGGAGCCAGGAAGGTCGAGTGATCGCTGAGCTGGCGCCCCAGCTTGTGGCGCACCCGGCCACGCAGGTGGACATACGCAATAGAGGCAACGTAGAGAGCAACAATGATGAGTTTCAAGGTATTCGTCACAAGTCAGAAGAGAACAGGCTGCTCCCGCGTGCCCACAACGGCCGAGGATTGAAGATGCAGCACCTGAAATCACAATTCACAAAACCGGCAACACGAACGGCTGGGTGACAATCCGGTCGTGGCCATTGGCAGCTATTTTAGCCACACTTTGTAACCAAAGGTTAATCAAGATTTGTGAAAAGGTGTCCAGTGAGTGTGCCAGGAAGAGCAGCAGCGGGCTTGCCGGGCGGCCTGCCCGCTGCTGAAGGCGTCAGATTTTCGGTTCGTCATCCTTGCGTGGACGCAGAGCAAGCCGATGTTCATCCAGCTGCGAGTAGGGTATGGCTTCGCGCCGTGCCAGGATGAAATGGCGGACCAGTGCAATCAGCATACCCAGAATCAACCCCGCAACCACGCTCAGCATTATCACAAGGCCTTTTTTAGGCTTGATCGGGCTGAGTGGCTCCTGGGCACGACGGTCAATGGTGACCAGTTTGAGGTCACTCATGTCGATATTGAGGCTCCGCAACCGCGCGACTTCCGCGCGTAACGGTTCAACATCCTGCAAGAAAATGTCTTCATTCCCGCGTTTTTTCAGGACCTCGACTTCTCGGTTGACCTCCAGCATCTGCAACTCTTTGCCAATCTGCGCAACGCGACCGTTAGTGAAGTCGTCGCTGGTGCGCGCCAGCAAGGCCGTACGTTCCGCCTCAAGCGCTTCTGTCCCGAGGAAGTACAGCGGGATTTTCTGATTATTGACCTCGGTGCGCATCATTTGATTGGAGCCGCCACGAGAGGCATCCGCCATGGATGACGGGGTAGTCGGCGTCTTGATGCCCATCGACTTGGCGATGGAGATGGCCTCGGCCAACTCCGCCAGTCGGTTCGTTCGCTCCATTTTCATCTGCAAGCGCAGGGCAACCAATTCGTCTTCCAATTGAGCGCGCTTGAGCCGGTCGGCCTCAAGCAGCTTGGCAATTTTCGACTCCTTATCGGTTTCGTAGTTGGAGCGCGCTGCGTCAATCTTGCCCTTGAGTTCGTTCAGGCGGTTATTGACGATCACTTTCAGGTCTGCACCCACTTGGGCGCGTTCCGACGCGATGGCGTAGTCCACAAAGCCGTTGAGAATGGCAACGCCGTCGATGTCTTTGGGGTATTGCAACTCAAGCCGGATATAACTGCTCAGGGAGTCGGCTTTTTTTGGATCCGGCAGAATAAGGTTGATCGAGTTTCGATTGAATGCTTCAAAACTCTGCTCCAGGCTTTGCCCGGTTTTCTGGAACGCCTTGAAAAGGTCCTCATGCGACTTGAAGAACCCCAGGCGGGCTTCGTAGGAGTCCAGTTGTGCGCCGACTTTATTCAGCGCGTCCGCCGGGGGCAACTTATAGACTTCGGAGCGGTTCAGTGCATCCAGTTCATTGATGGCTGCAGGGCGCAGCACACTGCTGACCTCATACTCCCGCGGTGCCAGAAATGCGTAGCCAGCGCCCAGGACTCCCGCGAGAATTGTACAACCCAGCACTAACTTCTTTTGTCGCCAGATACCATGACACAGTTCAAACAGATCAATTTCGTCCGATGCCGCATGAGCGTGGAGCCGAGGAGTTTTATTCAAAACTGATGCACCTTAAAAAATCGACAGTCAGCGGTCATACATATTCATCAAATACTGAATGACCGCTTGAAAATCAGGGACAACGCCCTGTACACAAGACACACACGGTCTACCGATGGTCATCCGACCACCTCGGTCACGGAAAAATCCCACATCACCGTAGATTGTTTTCGTTCAGATACCCAGGAGTCCCTACCCTGGTGCTGAGCGTAGACGAACTTGTAAAGAACCGTTTCCGAATCAACGCATAAAATGGCGCTAAATACCCGTGAATATTGGGAAAATTCGTACGCAACCTTGAGAAAACAGACAATTCTCACAAAATCGATTCAGCTCATCCGTCAGGCGCCTACACCCCAGGGCATTGACTGATCATTTTTCAACCAAAAAAAGGAATTTGTATGACCTCTGTTTCAATTGATGACTTTGAGGCGCTCCAGGGCGCATGGGAGCAAACGGCACTGGAAGACAATGGCGCGCTCAATCCCACGGATGAACACAGCGCGCCAGGCGCGATCACGACAATCTCGGGCGATCAATTCCAGGTGGTGACGGTCGACGGCGAGGTTTTACTGGCAGGCAGCTTCACGCTCGATGCCAGCACAGCACCCAAAAGCATTACCTGGGTTGACTCGATGGGAGAGGATGCCGGCAAACAGTTACCCGCGAGTTACCGGCTGGAAGGTGATCACTTCGTGTTTATTGCGGCAGATGAAGGCATGCCCCGCCCTACCCGCTTCAGTACCGGCCCAGGGCAAACCATGCGCACGTTCGTGCGCAAACCCTGACACGGATATACATCCGTTCCTGCGACATGGTTTTCACATGGCCTTCACGTGTTGACCTATAGGGTGAAGGCTACCTACTCCAGTGAACACCTTGGCCCGTCTACCCCACGGGCCTTTTTTTGCCTGCACGGCAGCCAATCAGCACGGGCGCTTGATGGCGGTGAGGGTGTAGCACGGGGCAGTTGAGCGGGCTGGTTTTGATACCTGGGCTGACAGCATGTCCATTGCGTCTCCAATATGTTCCGGTCATTGCGACAAAAGAAGTCCGCCCTACACCGAAAGCCTCGCCATCCTTGAACCGGTAAAGAGCCTTCACTGTAGGGCGAACGGACGGAAAATAAGCCAGGCTTATTGGATGTTCAACTGTTAACAATAAAAAGCCCTGAAAAAGCCTCGATCAGCGCTATTTTTCGATGCAAATGGCTCCACTTTGTAAATGTTTTTGCTTGTATTGCCATACGAGTGCAACGCCGCCTTCAGAAACTATACCTTCATGCCATGGGTCACTACTGCTACCGACCTCTTGCCTGAAGACCGTGCCATGGCCACTCGCTCTGACCTGCGCAACACCCTGTCCCTGGACAGCCTGAACTTCTTCCTGGCGGACGTGCGTGACGGACTGGGGCCGTACCTGGCGATTTATCTGCTGGCCGTGCACCACTGGGACCCCGCCAGCATCGGCGTGGTCATGACCCTGGCCGGCATCGCGGCCCTGCTCACCCAGACGCCGGCCGGCGCATTGATTGACCGAACCCGCAGCAAACGGGCAGTGATCGTGATCGCCGCGCTGCTGGTGACTGCCAGTTGCCTGCTCCTGCCCTTCGTCAGCTCCTTCAGCCTGGTGGCGCTGACCCAGGCGGCCAGTGCAGCGGCGGCCTCGGTGTTTGCGCCGGCCATCTCGGCGATTTCCCTCGGGATCACCGGGCCGCGCGCTTTTACCCGGCGCACCGGCCGCAATGAAACCTTCAACCACGCCGGCAACGCGGTGGCGGCCCTGCTCGCTGGTGGGTTCGCCTACCTGTTCGGCCCGGTGGCGGTGTTCTATCTGATGGCAGTCATGGCTGCGGCGAGTGTCATCGCGGTCAGCTGCGTGTCAGCCCAGGCAATCGACCACGAAGTCGCAAGGGGTTTCGACCCTGCGCATGGCACCGGCCATGAACAACCGTCGGGGTTGGCCGTGCTTCTGGCGAACAAGCCCTTGATGCTGTTTGCCATCTGCTGCGCGCTGTTTCACCTGGCCAATGCGGCCATGCTGCCGCTGGTCAGCCAGAAGCTGTCGCAGATCAACCTGCAGATGGCCACGCCGCTGACCTCGGCCTGCATCGTCGCGGCCCAGTTGGTGATGGTGCCGGTGGCCTGGCTGGTGGGCGTGAAGGCCGACGTGTGGGGGCGCAAGCCGTTGCTGCTCGCCGGTTTCATGATCCTGCCTCTGCGGGGCGTGTTGTATACGCTGTCCAGTGATCCTTATTGGCTGGTGGCGGTGCAGATGCTTGACGGGGTCGGCGCCGGGGTGTTCGGCGCGCTGTTTCCAGTGATCGTCAAAGACCTCACCCAGGGCACCGGACGCTTCAATGTCAGCCTGGGCGCGCTGTCCACGGCATTCGGCCTCGGCGCGGCCTTGAGCAGCAGCCTGGCAGGTTTTGTCGTGCAGTGGGCGGGTTACAACGCCGCGTTCCTGACCCTGGCCGGCGTGGCGGCCGTCGCATTGGGGCTGGTGTGGGTGGCAATGCCGGAGACTCGGGCGAATCCATCCGTGCAGCGCCATACAACTCCCGCCTGACATATGCGACAATGCGCGCCAAATTCCAACATGCACCCATTTTTCTGCTCAGCGACTGGGCCCCAAGCCTTGATGTCGCTGCCGACGTATGCCCGTTGGCCTGGGCCACAAAATGGGCCCGGCTCAAATTAGCGCACTCCAAGCTATTGATAGGTAAAGTAATTGATCTCCACAGCTAACATCACCATGCAGTTCGGCGCCAAGCCGCTATTTGAGAACGTTTCGGTCAAGTTCGGCGCAGGCAACCGTTATGGCCTGATCGGTGCCAACGGTTGCGGCAAGTCGACTTTCATGAAAATCCTCGGTGGCGACCTCGACCCGTCGGGCGGCCAGGTCATGCTGGAGCCGAACGTGCGCCTGGGTAAACTGCGCCAGGACCAGTTCGCCTACGAAGAATTCACCGTACTCGACACCGTGATCATGGGTCACGAAGAGCTGTGGAAGGTCAAGGCCGAGCGCGACCGCATCTACTCGCTGCCGGAAATGACCGAAGACGACGGCATGGCCGTGGCCGAGCTGGAAACCGACTTCGCCGAGATGGACGGCTACACCGCCGAATCCCGCGCCGGTGAGTTGCTGCTGGGCCTGGGTATCGGCATCGAGCAGCACAACGGCCCGATGAGCGAAGTGTCACCAGGCTGGAAGCTGCGTGTATTGCTGGCCCAGGCGCTGTTTTCCGATCCGGAAGTGTTGCTGCTCGACGAGCCGACCAACCACCTGGACATCAACACCATCCGCTGGCTGGAAAACATCCTGACCCAGCGTAACAGCCTGATGATCATCATCTCTCACGACCGTCACTTCCTGAACAGCGTCTGCACCCACATGGCCGACCTGGACTACGGCGAGCTGCGCCTGTTCCCGGGCAACTACGACGAATACATGACCGTGGCGACCCAGTCCCGCGAGCAGTTGCTGTCGGACAACGCCAAGAAGAAAGCGCAGATCTCCGAGCTGCAATCCTTCGTCAGCCGCTTCTCGGCCAACGCCTCGAAAGCCAAGCAGGCCACTTCCCGTGCCAAGGCGATCGACAAGATCCAGCTGGCCGAAGTCAAGCCATCGAGCCGCGTCAGCCCGTTCATCCGCTTCGACCAGACCAAGAAGCTGCACCGCCAGGCGGTCATCGTCGATCGCATGGCCAAGGGCTTTGACGGCAAGACGCTGTTCAAGGACTTCAGCTTCCAGGTTGAAGCCGGCGAGCGCGTGGCGATCATTGGCCCGAACGGTATCGGCAAGACCACCCTGCTGCGTACCCTGGTCAACGAACTGACCCCGGATGCCGGTACGGTCAAGTGGACCGACGCGGCTGAACTGGGCTATTACGCCCAGGACCATGCTTCGGACTTCGAAGACGAGTCCAACCTGTTCGACTGGATGGGCCGCTGGACCAAGGAAGGCGAGCAAGTGGTTCGCGGTACCCTGGGCCGCATGCTGTTCTCCAACGACGAGATCCTGAAGTCGGTGAAGGTGATTTCCGGTGGCGAGCAAGGTCGCATGCTGTTCGGCAAGCTGATCCTGCAAAAGCCGAACGTGCTGATCATGGACGAGCCGACCAACCACTTGGACATGGAGTCCATCGAGGCGCTGAACCTGGCGTTGGAGAACTACCCGGGTACGCTGATCTTTGTCAGCCATGACCGGGAGTTTGTGTCGTCCCTGGCCACCCGCATCATCGAGCTGAGCCCGAGTGGGGTGATCGACTTCAGCGGGACTTATGACGATTACCTGCGTAGTCAGGGTGTGGTTTTCTAAGAGCCGCCGGTAGTTTGAAATGCGAAAGCCCCGTCCAGTGTGATGGGGCTTTTTTTTGGGATATGGCTCTGCTTTTCTGTGGGAGCCGTCGAGCTTTAGCGAGGCCGCGATAGCGGTGTGCCAGGCAACATCTTTATTGACCATGCCGCCGCCTTCGCAGCCTCGCTAAAGCTCGACAGCTCCCACACTTTACCGCGTCCGCTTTAGTCGTCCCGGGCCAGGGAGGCCCCATGGATCCAAAGCCGGATAGGCACGGGCCGCAATATCATCAAATATAGTTAGCCTGCTTCCTTTTACCCCAAGCCCTTGCCATGATGCCCTCACCGCCCGCCCGCGAACGAGTCCCCATGCCTGCCACACAGCCTGCCACCCCCAGCTCCTTGTCGATCACCCTGCAGATCGTTTCCATCGTTTTCTACACGTTTATCGCGTTTATCTGTATCGGCCTGCCGATTGCCGTCATCCCCGGCTATGTCCACGGTGAGCTGGGTTTCAGCGCGGTGGTCGCCGGGATAACCATCGGCTCGCAATACCTGGCCACGCTGCTCAGCCGCCCCATGGCGGGGCGCATGTCGGACAACGTGGGCACCAAGCGCGCTATCGTGCTGGGCCTGAGCGGGATTCTGCTGAGCGGGGTGCTGACGTTCATCGCCACGCTGGTGCAAAGCCTGCCGTTGCTGAGCCTCGGCATATTGATTGTCGGCCGGCTGTTACTCGGCGTCGCGCAGGGCCTGATCGGCGTCGGCACCATCAGTTGGTGCATGGGCGCGGTCGGTGCCGAACATACGGCACGATCGATCTCGTGGAACGGCATCGCCTCCTACGGCGCGATTGCCATTGGTGCACCGCTTGGGGTGGTGATGGTTGCCGACTACGGCTACACCAGCCTCGGAATCGCCCTCACGGCACTTTCCGCCCTGGGCCTGCTGCTGATTCGCAACAAACCTTCGGTGCCCGTGGTGCGCGGCGAGCGGCTGCCCTTCTGGGCGGTATTCGGGCGTATCGCGCCGTTCGGCGCCAGCCTGTGTCTGGCATCGATTGGCTACGGCACCCTCACCACGTTTATCACCCTCTACTACTTGAGCCGTGGCTGGACGGGCGCAGCCTGGTGCCTGACGGTATTTGGCGTGTGTTTCATCCTGTCACGGCTGGTGTTTATCTCCGCCATCAACCGCTTCGGCGGCTTCACCGCGGCGATTGCCTGCATGACCATCGAAACCCTGGGCCTGACGCTGCTGTGGCTGGCACCGTCCACCGGCGTGGCCTTGATCGGCGCCGGGCTGACCGGCTTTGGTTTGTCGCTGGTGTACCCGGCGCTGGGCGTGGAGGCGATCAAGCAGGTGCCCAACAGCAGCCGGGGCGCCGGGTTGAGTGCATATGCGGTGTTTTTTGACCTGGCGCTGGCCATTGCCGGGCCGGTGATGGGTGCGGTGGCGCTGAACCTGGGCTACTCGTGGATCTTCTTCTGCGCCGCCCTGCTCTCGGTCACCGGCCTGGGCCTGACGTTGCTGCTCAAGCGCCGCGCTTACTGATCAGCCGTCTGCAAGCCCGCCCGGGTGGATTGCCCGAGGGTGTGATTAAAGAACCGCCCGGCCTCGGAAATCAGGTCGCGGTGTATGCTTTCACGGTCAACCCCGTCGGCATCGGTGCACATGGCGGGCATCGCGGCCAGTTGGCTCTCGTCGCAAGGCGCCATGAACACAAAGTGCCCTGCCCCGGCCAGCAGCTTGAAGTCCGGCGGCTCCGGCAGTTTGCGCGCCAGGGCCTCGGCGTTCTTGTCCACGGCCACCAGCTTGTCGCCGTCGCCGCTGTAGAGCAGCACCGGTACATGCACGTCCGCCAGGGTGTGGCGGCCGAACATCAGGCTCAACGGCGCCATCAACATCAAGGCATGGATACGCGGGTCGGCCTGCGGTTGCAGGTCGTCGCGGTCGACGATCAACTCGCCCTTGGTGGTGCAGGCGTCGCGATCTTCCGGGCGTTGCTGGCAGTAGCGGCGCAGGCGGTCGAGGTCCGGCTTAGCGCCGGCGAGGATCAGCGCGGTTTCGCCACCGGCCGAATAACCGATGACGCCTACCTGGTCGACGTTGACGAATGGCGACAGCATCGGGTCGCCGAGGGTGGCGGTGATCGCTTCGGAAATCTGGATCGGGCGCCCGTACAGGTTGCTCAAGGTGCCCAGCCGGCTGTGATCCTTGTAGTTGTCGCCAGGGTGCAGCACCGCCACCACCACAAACCCCTTGCGCGCCAGGGAGGTGGCGAGGTCGTGCAGGGCCAGGGGCGTGCCGGTATTGCCGTGGGACAGCATCAGCATTGGAAAGCGGCCGATGGCGATTTTCGAGTCTTCAGTGGCGGCGATGTGATAAGCGCCCACCTGGGTGGTGTGTTCCAGGCCGGTGGACGGGTAGAACGCGACGGCTTTCATCGGCTGCAGATCCAGCGGGTCGAGAAAAGTCATGCGGTGGAAGCCCACACTCCAATGGGGGTGCGGCGCGGGCGCGGCTTGCACTGAAATCAGGCCGCCGAGCAGGGAGAGAACCAAGACTGCACAAAGACGCATCATGGGGATGTCCACCTTTGTTGCGTAAGCCCGCGTAGCTGTTGAAGTATCCATGGTTCAGGCGCTCGGACTGGCAGGGTTTACCCATGCGTGCATAACCTGGGCCAAAGTAGTGACAGCGGGTAAACGAAAAAACTCCGTACTCCGATCGCTTTTCAGGCGAGCAGAATACAGAGTTTAGGCGCCTCGAATCAGATTGATATCGAGGAACAGCAAAATTTACACAAGTCTTACGCTGCGGCGAACAATTGTTCGTTGATCACTGCGTTGGCGTCGCTGATCGCCTTGCTGCGCACTTCATCGCCATAGCCCAGGCCGTGGGCGCGGACGATTTCGATGTCGGTAATGCCGAGGAAGCCCAGCAGTACTTTCAGGTAGTCTTCGTGAGCCACACCGGTCGGCTGGCCAACGTGCAGGCCGCCGGAGGTCGACACGATGATGACTTTCTTGCCGCCGGCCAGGCCTTCAGGACCGTTTTCGGTGTAGCGGAATGTCTGGCCGGCGACGGCGATACGGTCGATCCAGGCCTTGAGTTGGGTCGGGATGGTGAAGTTGTACATCGGCGCAGCCAGGACGATGGCGTCGGCCGCGAGGAATTCGGCGAGGGTGTTGGCGCTCAGCTCGGCTTCATGTTTCTGTACGGCATCACGCAGCTCGGCAGCGGTGCCCAGTGCACCCAGGGTCACGCCGGAAAAGTGGTTGATGCCTTCGCTGGCCAGGTCACGGTAGGTCACTTCAACGCCTGGCTCGGCCGCCCGCCAGGTCTTGACGACACCTGCGCTCAACTGACGGGAAACCGAGTTGTCGCCGAGGATGCTGGAATCGATATGCAACAGTTTCATGGTTAATCTCCAAGTAAGCATCGCCAAGGGCGACGGAATGGAAATAAGCCTACAGATGAAACCAATCAGCGATTAGTCAGGCAATATGCGATTATTCGTCCCACTGACAGGACAATAGGCCGACCATGCAAGATCTGAATGACCTCTACTACTTCGCCAAGGTGGTGGAAGCCGGCGGTTTCGCCGCTGCCGGGCGACTGCTGGGGATTCCCAAGTCGCGGCTGTCGCGGCGCATTGCCGAGCTGGAAGAACGCCTCGGCGCCCGCTTGCTGCAACGTACCACCCGCCAACTGACCCTCACCGCCGTGGGTGAACGCTACCTGCGCCACTGCCAGGCAATGCTGCTGGAGGCGGAAATGGCCGATGAGGCAGTGGCCAGCATGTCCAGCGAACCCCGCGGTCGGCTGCGGGTCAGCAGCCCCGTGGGCCTGGCTCACCAATTCCTGCAGACCGTGGTGGCGGAGTTTCTCACCGCCAACCCGCTGGTGCAGTTGGAGATGAACCTGGTCAACCGCCGCGTCGACCTGGTGGCCGAAGGCATTGATGTGGCCTTGCGCGTGCGCGAGCTTGGGGATGAAGACCCGCTGCTGGTGACCAAGCGCCTGCGCCAGGCCCAGACCGCGATTGTCGCCAGCCCCGACTTTGTGCGTGAGCGGCAGATCGACACCCTGGAAGACCTCAAGCAACTGCCGGTGCTGGGCGCCCTGGAAGCAGACCGCATGGTGCACTTCCGCATGCTCAGCCCGGAAGGCAGCAGCCACGACCTGGTGATGGAAGCGCGGCTGGGGATCGATGATTTCCTGGTACGCAAGGCCTGCGCCCTCGCCGGCCTGGGGTTTACCGTGCTGCCGATGATGTATTGCGAGGAGGAATTGGCCAACGGCCAGTTGGTGCAGCTCTTGCCGCAATGGTCATTGCCGGGCGGCTGGTTGCAGGCGGTGTACCCACATCGGCGCGGCGTGTTGCCGGCCGTGCGGGCCTGGATCGACCACCTGGATAACGCCTTCAAAGGTTGCGGAGACCGTTTGCTATGAGAATGACCGAAGAACAAGTCGCCACGTTTTGCCTGGGCTTGCCCGGCGCGCGGGAAGATTACAAATGGGGTGGCGTGCGGGTGTTTTCGATTGCCGGCAACAAGATGTTTGCCTTGCAGAACCTGCGGGGCGACTCGCTGGCCTTCAAGGTCGACAAGGAGCTGTTCCTGGGCCATGTGGATCGCCCCGGCATCCACCCGGCGCCGTACCTGGCGCGGGCGCAGTGGATCATCATGGAAACGCCCTACCCGCTGGGCGCCGAGGAACTGCGTGGCCTGTTGCAGCGCTCCCACCAGTTGGTGGTGAGCAAGCTGCCCAAGCGCACGCAGGTCGGCTTGTTGCTAGAAGATCGAGAGTAGCGTGCCACCCAGGAACAGCTGATCAATCCAGAACACCTGGTGCAGCAACACGATCAGCCAGAACACCACCTGATAAGACACCTTGCGCGTCTTGTGGCGGAACACCTGCTGGGCAATCAACGCCCCCGGCCAACCGCCTGCCAGCTCCACCGCGTGCAGGACGTTTTCCGGGGTGCGCCAGCTGTCTTCGCGAGCCTTGCGCTTGTCGCTCCAGTACAGCAGGAACGCCACCACGCTGACCACGCCATAGGCCACCAGCGGGATCAGCGAAACCCCGCGGTACCCCAGCAGCGCCGCACCAAACAGCGGCGCGGCGCACAACAGTGCAAACACCAACGCCTTGAAGCGCGGATGCTGGATGATCATGGCTTGACGGCCGACCAGTCGATCCAGCCGAACTGCCAGGTGGCCAGGATCACCAGGCCGAAGGCGATCCGGTACCAGGCGAACGCCGCGTAGCTGTGGCTGGCGATGAACTTGAGCAGCGCCTTGACCGCGATCATCGCGAAGATGAACGAGGTGACAAAGCCGATGGCAAACACCGGCAGGTCATCCGGCTGGAACAGGTGACGGTACTTGTAGCCCGAATACACCGCTGCGCCGACCATGGTCGGCATCGCCAGGAAGAACGAGAACTCGGTGGCGGTCTTGCGTGACAGGCCGAACAACAGGCCGCCAATGATGGTAGCGCCCGAGCGCGAGGTGCCCGGGATCATGGCCAGGCACTGGGCGAAGCCGACTTTGATCGCGTCCTTCCAGGTGATGTCGTCGACGGTTTCGGCGTGCACTTCATGCTGGCGGCGCTCGGCCCACAACATGATGACGCCGCCCACCACCAACGCCGCCGCAACGGTGATCGGGTTGAACAGGTAGTGTTTGATCAGGTCGGCGAAAATCACCCCCAGCACCACCGCCGGCAATACGGCAATGATCAGGTTGACGGTGAAACGCTGGGCATTGCGCTGGGTCGGCAAGCCAATGACCACGTCGAGGATCTTGCGTCGAAACTCCCACACCACCGCCAGGATCGCGCCCAGCTGGATGATGATATTGAACGCTTCAAAGCGTTCGCCACCGAAGTTGATCAAGTCGGCCACGATAATCTGGTGCCCGGTACTGGAGATCGGCAAAAACTCCGTCAGCCCCTCTACAACGCCGAGTATCAGTGCCTGTACGGCGGTCCAAAGATCCATCGATTCCCCCAAAGGTCATGCCCACGGCATGCCTCGTTGATATTTTTTAGACGTTCACTAACGAAGAGTGCGCTGCAAGCACAGCGCAAATAATCAAGGCCGAACTGCGAAAATTCCGTGAAAAATCAGGCAGGACTCAGGTTTTTTGATTCTGGGCCGAAAGCCTATCAGACAAGCCGGAAATGTCGATGCAGCACCCAAAATTATAAGAACACGGAGTGACAGGACCATGAACAGTTTGCGCAATATGTCTATCAGCCGGCGCCTCTGGCTGATCCTGATCGTCGCCGTGCTGATGCTGCTAACCCTCGGCCTGCTTATGCTCAAGCAGATTCATGGCGACCTGTACCAGGCCAAGAGTGAGCAGACCCAGCGCGTGGTGCAAACCGCCAGCGGGATCCTGACTTATTATCACAGCCTCGAAACCAGTGGCGTCCTGACCCGTGAAGCGGCGCAGAAGCAAGCCTTGAGCGCGGTACGTGGCTTGCGCTACGGAAAGGACGACTACTTCTGGATCAACGATCTCACGCCCGTGATGATCATGCACGCGGCCAACCCCAAGCTCGACGGCCAGAACCTTTCGGCCATCCGCGATCCGGACGGCTTTGCGGTGTTCAACGAGTTCGTGATCCTGGCCAAGGCCAAGGGCGCGGGGATGGTGAACTACCGCTGGCCCAAGCCCGGCGCCGATGCACCGGTGGCCAAGACCTCCTATATACAGCTGTTCGAACCCTGGGGCTGGATCATCGGCTCTGGAGTGTATGTCGATGACGTGCAAGGCGAGTTCCGCGGCCAGGTGTGGAAAGCCTCGGTGGTTGGCCTGGTGATCGCGCTGATCATGGCCCTGCTGGTGGTGCTGATAGCCCGCAGCATCGTGCGCCCGTTGCAGCAGGCAGTGAATGCGATGGCCAATATCGCCAGTGGCGAAAGCGACCTGACCCGCACCCTCGACACCCATGGCCAGGATGAAGTCACTCAATTGTCGCGGCACTTCAACAGCTTTACCGCCAAGCTGCGGCAGGTGGTAGGCCAGTTGCAGACCTGCGCCAACGCCTTGGGCCAGTCGTCCACCGAGCTGGGCAGCAACGCCAGCGATGCCCATGACCGTAGCCAACAGCAATCGCAGCAGATGGAACTGGTGGCGACGGCGATCAATGAAGTCACCTATGGCGTACAGGACGTGGCCAAAAATGCCGAGCATGCCGCCAGCGAAATGCGCGATGCCCAGGTGCAGGCCGAACAGGGCCAGCTCAATATCGATGGCAGCCTGCAACGGATCGACCAGCTCTCCGGCACCATCAGCCAGGCCGTGGAGGTGATCCGGACGCTGTCGACTGAAAGCACGCAGATTGGCGGCGTGCTGGAAGTGATCCGCTCGATTGCCGACCAGACCAACTTGCTGGCCCTCAACGCCGCCATCGAAGCGGCCCGCGCCGGGGAGCAAGGCCGTGGTTTTGCGGTGGTGGCCGACGAAGTACGGCTGCTGGCCCAGCGCACGCAAAAATCCACGGCAGAGATCCAGGCGATGATCGAGCGCCTGCAAGGCCATTCGGAGGCAGCGGTCAAGGTCATCAGTGACAGCCACCAGGCCTCGCAACTGACCATTGAACAAGCAGGCCAGGCGGGCGCGAGCCTGACTGCCATCGGCCAGGCGCTGCGTAATCTCAACGGGCTGAACGCCTCGATTGCCAGCGCCACGTTGCAGCAG
Organism: Pseudomonas sp. SDO5522_S412; assembly: GCF_054071215.1. Lineage (NCBI taxonomy): Bacteria > Pseudomonadati > Pseudomonadota > Gammaproteobacteria > Pseudomonadales > Pseudomonadaceae > Pseudomonas > Pseudomonas sp. SDO5522_S412. The sequence continues at coordinate 58,007 of NZ_JBSVWQ010000019.1, forward strand.
GCGCATGTGGTGGAAGACATCAACCAGAACGTCACCCAGGCAGCCGGCTTGTCCCACAGCACCGCGCTGGCGGCGCAGCAGTCCAGCGTCGCGAGTGCGCACTTGAAAGGCCTGAGCGAACAACTCGACAGCCTTCTGCGCCAATTCAAGGTCTGACGCCGCTCAAATGTGGGAGCGGGCTTGCTCGCGAATGCGGTGTATCAGTGCCAAA
>NZ_JBSVWQ010000020.1:0-54471 GCF_054071215.1 Pseudomonas sp. SDO5522_S412
AGGTAAGCGGGTGGGTGAACTGAAAGATTGCTTTCGCGAGCAAGCCCGCTCCCACCGTTTGATCTGTGTTCAATCAGCAAAATCTGTTCAAAGCACTGAGCCCCAATGAAACGCTACGAAAAATTCGCCGACGACATCGCAGAACTGATCCGCTCCGGCGTGCTCGGGCCCGGCCAGCGCGTGCCTTCGGTGCGTTATGCCAGCCAGACCTACGGTGTCAGCCCGTCCACGGTGTTCCAGGCGTACTACCTGCTGGAGCGACGCGGGCTGATCCGCGCCCGGCCGCGCTCCGGGTACTTCGTCAACACCCATGCGCCCAGCCCGTTTTCCGAGCCGGTGGTGAGTGCCCATGTGCACGAGTCCACCGAGGTGGACGTCAGCGAATTGGTGTTCTCGGTGCTCGATTCCATCAAGGACCCGCAAACCGTGCCCTTCGGCTCGGCCTTCCCCAGCCCGACGCTGTTCCCGCTGCAACGCCTGGCCCGTTCCCTGGCCAGCGCCAGCCGGGAAATGGACCCGCGCATGGTGGTCACCGACATGTCGCCGGGCAACCCGCAACTGCGCCGGCAAATTGCCTTGCGCTACATGGTGGGCGGGCTGATGCTGCCCATGGAAGAACTGTTGATCACCAACGGCGCCCTTGAAGCACTGAACCTGTGCCTGCAAGCCGTGACCGAGCCGGGCGACCTGGTGGCCATCGAAGCACCGGCGTTCTACGCCAGCCTGCAAATCCTCGAGCGCCTGAAACTCAAGGCGGTGGAAATCCCCGTACACCCACGCGATGGCATCGACCTCAAGGTGCTGGCGCAAAGCCTGGAGCGTTACCCGATCAAGGCCTGCTGGTGCATGACCAGTTTCCAGAACCCGATGGGCGCAACCATGCCCAAGGCCCGGAAACAGGAACTGGTGGAGTTACTGCGCAGCCACCAGGTGCCGCTGATCGAAGACGACGTGTACGCCGAGTTGTACTACGGTCAACAGGCGCCCAAACCGGCGAAGGCGTTCGACACCGAAGGTCTGGTGATGCATTGCGGCTCGTTCGCCAAGAGCCTGGCTCCGGGCTACCGCATCGGCTGGGTCGCCGCCGGACGTTATGCGCAGAAGATCGAGCGGCTGAAATTGATGACGTCGCTGTGTGCCTCGATGCCCGCCCAGGCGGCGATTGCCGATTACCTGCAACACGGCGGGTACGACCGGCATCTGCGTAAATTGCGTTACGCGCTGGAAGAACAGCAAAGCGCCATGCTCGCCGCCATCGCGCGCTATTTCCCGGCGCAGACACGGGTCAGCCAGCCTGCCGGCGGGTACTTCCTGTGGCTGGAATTGCCGGAGCAGACCGACTCGTTGAAGTTGTTCCAGATGGCGCTGGCCCAGGGCATCAGCATCGCACCGGGACCGATCTTCTCGCCGACACAGCGCTTCAGGAACTGCATTCGCTTGAACTACGGCAGCCCGTGGGATGAGTCGTGTGAGAAGGCGATGGAGACGCTGGGGAAGATTGTGCGGTCGTTTTAACCTACGGATGGGAACCGTAGCCGGGCTAAGAACCACACAGGAGTGCGCTATTTCTTACGATAGAAAGAGCGCATTCACTTGGTTCACATCAGAGATGCCTTATGACTATTTCTTCAGCTGCCGGCCTGCGACCCCTTCCCGTTCCCCCCCACTATATGCGTGCCGCAGAGCAGCAACAGGTGCGCGAAATGACAGGCGCTACCGGGCGCCCCGCGGGAGATCATCGATCGAGTGACCAGATTACCGAACAAAGCCCTGTGCTGAAGAACTTCCTGGATAACCGCGACCACTACGAAGTGAGCGATGACCTGAAGCGCCAGGTGGGTGACTGGAGCGCGGCCAACCAAGACCCGGACTCTCGCGCCGACGCCACCTACAACCTGGATAAGGTACTGCGATTTATCGACAACGTGGACGATCTCAAATTAAGCGCCAGCCATAGCCGCAACGGTGTCCTGGACGGTTTTTCGAATCACGGCTACGCCATTCATCCAGACTCGGAGGCCAGCCTGCTCAAGGCGTTTTCCCTCAGGGGCTATGAAGCGCTGCGCGGCGCCTGATACCTGGGCTGTGGCGAGCGGCGTGCCCCTCGCCACAGGCGGTACAAAACTACCGACCGCCCGCCAGGTCAAGAAAGGTTCCCGTCGCATAGGACGCCTTGTCCGAGAGCAGCCAGATAATCCCTTCCGCGACTTCCTCTGCACGCCCGCCACGGGCCATGGGGATGCCCGGTTCAAGCTTGCTGACCCGATCCGGGTCGCCGCTCAGGGCGTGGAAGTCGGTGAAAATAAACCCGGGACGCACGCCATTGACCCGGATCCCCTCGCCCGCCACTTCCTTGGAGAGCCCGAGAGTGAAGGTATCCAGCGCACCCTTGGACGCGGCGTAATCCACATACTCCCCCGGCGAGCCCAACCGCGCGGCGGCCGATGAAACGTTGACGATGCTGCCGCCCTGCCCGCCATGCTTGGGCGACATGCGCAGCAGCGCATGCTTGGCACACAGGATCGGCCCCAACACATTGGTCCTGAGGGTCTTCAGGATGCGGAACTCGGACATCTCATCGACCCGCGACTTGTGCCCGACGGTACCTGCGTTGTTGACCAGTGCCGTCACCCGGCCCAGTTCGGTATCGACCCGGTGGAACAGGCCAATCACTTCGTCTTCAATGCTGACATCAGCCCGCACGGCAATCGCCTGGGCGCCGAGGGCACGCACTTGCTCAAGTACGCGGTGGGCGGCGTCTTCATCGGCCTGGTAATTGATACAGATGCGATAGCCCTGGGCGGCGGCCAGCAGCGCCGTGGCGGCGCCGATCCCACGACTGCCACCGGTGATGACGACGACTTTGTCCATGTGTAAGGTCTCCTGGTTCAACGTGAGCTGATGGATCCAATACTACCTGCGCCCTGCAGGTTTTGCATGGGCTCACATCACCGAATGCACACTCACCACCTGCTCGGCGCGCTGGATGTCGGCCATGAAACCCTCGGCCGGCAACGGATGCCCCAGCAGATACCCCTGAAGCGAATCGCAGCCCAGCCGGGTGAGGAAGCTCTGCTGTGAGTCGGTCTCTACACCCTCGGCCACAATGCGCAGGCCCAGGGCCTGACCGAGGGCAACGATGGCCGAGACGATGGCGGCATCGTCGCTGTCGTGCTCCAGGTCACGCACGAAGCCCCGGTCGATCTTCAGCTCATTGGCCGGCAGACGCTTGAGGTACATCAGGCTCGAATAGCCGGTACCGAAGTCGTCGATGGACAGGTCGACGCCCATGTCCGAAAGCTTCTGCAACACCGTCATGCTCGCGTCGGCATCGCTCATGGCGGTGGTTTCGGTGATTTCCAGGGTCAGGCTGTTGGCTGGCAAGCGGTGGCGTTCCAGGGCAGCGGCGACACTCTTGACCAGCCCGGCGTGGCAGAACTGCAACGCCGACAGGTTCACGGCAATGCGCCAGTCGTGATAGCCCTGGGCATACCACACCTGCATCTGGCGGCAGGCTTCGTTGAGTACCCATTCGCCGATGGGGATGATCAGCCCGGTCTTTTCCGCCAGCTCGATAAACTTGTCCGGCAACAACAGGCCTTGTTGCGGGTGCTCCCAGCGCAGCAGCGCCTCGGCACCGACCGGGCGGCCGCTGATGGCGTCGAACTTGGGCTGGTAATAAAGCCGGAACTGCTCGTGCTCCACGGCATTGCGCAAGTCCTGCAGCAGTTGCAGTTGCTTGCGCGCATTGGTGTTCATCGACACGTCGAAAAAGCTGTAGCCGTTCTTGCCCATGCCCTTGGCGTGATACATCGCCGCGTCGGCGTTCATCAGCAGTTCCTGGGGCGTGGCGCCGTTGCCGGGGAACAGTGCGATGCCGATGCTGGCGGAGATTTTCAGCTCATGCTCGGCGACGTGGAAGGCCTGGTTGATCATGCCCACCTGGCGCTCGGCCAAGCGCAACGCATCGTCGGGCTGGCCCAATTGCACCAGCAATACAAACTCGTCACCGCCGATGCGGGCCAGGGTGTCCTGGCTGCGCAAGTCTTCGCGCAGGCGCAGGCCGACTTGCTGCAACAGCTGGTCGCCCATGTGGTGACCAAAAGCGTCATTCACCGGCTTGAAGCCGTCCAGGTCGATAAACATCAGCGCGAAGCAGCCGCCCTCTTCGTTCACCCGCTGTATCGCCTGCTGGATCCGGTCGGCGAGCAGGGTGCGATTGGGCAAGCCGGTGAGCATGTCGTGCAGGGCCAGGTGGGTGAGTTCCTGGTTGGCCTGGGTCAGGGAGTCGGCCAACACCGCGGTGCGGGCTTCCAGGCGGGCATCGGCCAGGGAGGTCAGCAGCGCGATGATCAACACTGCCAGGGTGGTAACCAGCACCAGATTATCCAGGCCCTTGCCACTCAAGCCGTCCAGGGCCGCGCCGCAGAAGCTGCCATCGGCGAAACGCGCGGCGGCCATGCCGGTGTAGTGCATGCCGACAATCGCCACGCCCATCACCATCGCCGCCCCGCCTCGGGCCAACCGCACATACGGCGTGTTGCGCCGCAGGTTGAAGGCAATCCACAACGCCGCCGCCGACGCACCCACGGCAATCAGCAACGAGGCGGTGAACAGCGTGGGGTCGTAGTCGATGCCGGGGGTCATGCGCATGGCGGCCATGCCGGTGTAGTGCATGGCGCTGATGCCGGCGCCCATGATCAATGCGCCAAATGCCAGTTGCCACGCCGGCAAACGCGGCTGGCTCACCAGCCACAAGGCAAAACCGCTGGACAGGATCGCGATCAACAACGACAGCGCCGTGATGCCGACGTCATAGCCGAGGCTGATGGGCAGGCGGAAGGCGAGCATGCCGATAAAGTGCATCGACCAGATGCCCACGCCCATCGCCAGCGCGCCGCCGCCCATCCACAGGTACACCGCGCGGCCCCTGGCAGTGGCGATGCGGCCGGTCAGGTCCAACGCCGTATAGGATGCAAGGATCGCGACGAACAGGGAAATCAGGACCAGGGCGGGGGAATAACTACCGGTGAGCATGGGACTTCTCGTGACCTATGGGCCGAACGGCATCCGTGCCGGGCTGAAAAGTCAGGGATTGTAGCGAGAATAAATCTTGTACACCTGAAATATTGTCGTATAGCCATCATTCAAAATTTGACGCCAATCCGCTGGCTCAAAAACACCGCAGAACCCTTGTGGGAGCGGGCTTGCTCACGAAAGCGGCGGGTCAGTCCATACACAGTTGACTGACCCACCGCTTTCGCGAGCAAACCCGCTCCCACACAAGCCGGTACACCTGCCAGAGCGGTGTTTACTTCTTGTCGCTCAGCTGCATTTGGCCATCCCAGCCACCGCCCAGTGCAGCGATCAGTTGCACACTGGCAACCAGCCGGGTTTGCAGCAGGGTCAGCACCGTACGCTCGTTGCTCAGGGCGGTGGCTTGCACGGTGACCACATCGAGATAGGCGATCAACCCGGCCTTGTACTGGTTCTGGGTCAGGCGCAGGGATTCCCGGGCCGCTTCGAGGGCCTCGTTACTCACGACCGCCTCGTCTTCCAGGACCTTGAGCTGGACCATGTAGTTTTCCACCTCACGGAACCCATCGAGTACGGTCTGGCGGTACTTGGCCACGGTTTCATCGTAGGACGCCTCGGCGCGGTCAACTTCCGCCGAACGCTGGCCCCCGTCGAACAGGGTCATGGCGAGTTTCGGCCCCACCGACCAGAAGCGGTTCGGCAGGCTGATCCAGTCGGCGTAGGTGCTGCTGGAATAGCCGCCGGCCAGGCTCAGGGTCAGGTCCGGGTAGTAAGCGGTCTTGGCCACGCCGATGTTGGCATTGGCCGCGATCACCGAGCGCTCCGCCTGGGCGATATCCGGGCGGCGCTCCAGCAGTTGCGACGGCAGGCTCACCGGAATCTGCGGCAGCGCCGGAATGTCCTTGCTCACCGCCAGGTTGAAGTTGGCCGGCGGCACACCGATCAGCACGGCAATTGCGTTTTCCAGCTGCGCCCGCTGCCAGATCAGGTCGATCATGCTGGCCTGGGTGCTTTTCAGCTGGGTCTGGGCCTGGGCGATGGCATCCTTGCCCGAGACACCGGCGCGGTATTGGTTCTGGGTCATCTGCAGGGAGCGCTGGTAGGTGTCCACCGTGGCCTGCAGCAAACGGGTCTGTTCGTCCATGACCCGCAGTTGCAGGTAATCCTGCACCAGTTCCGATTGCTGGCTCAGGCGCATCGCCGCAAGATCCGCCGCGCTGGCTTCGGCGCTGGCTTCATTGGCTTCCAGGCCCCGGCGCAGTTTGCCCCAGATATCGGCTTCCCAGCTCACGCCCAACTGGGTGTTGAGGGTGTCGCGAATACCGCTGCTGGAGCTGCTGAGGCTGGCGTTACTGCTGCCGGTACCCTGGCTGGCCCGGCTTTTCGAGGCACTCAGGTCAACCGTGGGGAAGAACGCCCCACGGGCACTGCGCACCTGCGAGGCGGCCTGGCGATAACGCGCCTCGGCCTGGGCCACGGTCTGGTTGGAGCTGTTGAGTTTTTCTACCAGCTCATTGAGTTGTTTGTCGCCGTACAGCTCCCACCAGGCGCCCCGGGCCAGCGAGTCGCTGGGCGCGGCCTGGCGCCAGCCCTGGGCCTCTTTGTACTGGGCCGGCTCGGTCAATTCGGGGCGTTTGTAGTCCGGGCCGACGGCGCAGGCGCTGAGCATCACGCCGCACAGGGCCAGGCTCAGCAGCTTTGAGCCGCGAGTCATCGCCAGACGTTGCACGGTGGGAAACGTTGAATCGGTCATAGCGCAGTGTCCAGGGCAGCATCGGTACGCACTCCGCGCCAACCGTTGAAACGGTGGCGCAGGCGGTCGAGATAAAGGTAAACCACAGGCGTGGTGTAGAGGGTCAGGATCTGGCTGAACACCAGCCCGCCGATAATCGTCAGGCCCAGGGGCTGGCGCATTTCCGCGCCTTCGGCCGTGCTGAGCAGCAGCGGCACGGCGCCAAGAATCGCCGCCAGCGTGGTCATCAGGATCGGGCGCAGCCGCACCAGGCAGGCGGCGCGGATCGATTCCAGCGGGCTCATGCCGTCCTTGCGTTCCAGTTGCAGCGCAAGGTCGATCATCAGGATCGCGTTTTTCTTCACCACCCCGATCAGCAGGAACAGCCCCAGCAGCGAGATCAGGCTGAACTCGCCCCCCAGCAGGTAAATCGAAAGCAAGGCGCCCACCCCCGCCGACGGCAAGGTCGACAGAATGGTCAGCGGGTGGATATAGCTCTCATACAGAATCCCCAATACCAGGTACACCGCTACCAGTGCACCGAGGATCATGAACGGTTGGCCTTTCTGGGTGGCGGCGAAGGCGTCGGCCGTACCGGCCATCTTCGCGATCACCTCTTCCGGCAGGCCGACCTTGGCAATCGCCCGCTCAATGGCGGCCGTGCCCTGCTCCACCGTGACGCCGGGCGACATATCAAACGCAATGTTTTCCGAGGCGAACTGGCCTTCATGGCTGACCCGGTCGTCCGCCAGGCTGTTCTCATAGTGAGCGATGGCCGACAGCGGCACGCGCGCACCGGTGGACGTGATCACCTGCATCTGATTGAGGGTGATCGGGTCCTGGGCGTACTTCGGATTGACCTCCATCACCACCTGGTACTGGTTGAGGCTGTCGTAGATGGTGGAAATCTGCCGCTGACTGTAGGCGTTGTTGAGCACGGCAGTGACCATGTCCATGTCAATGCCCAGGCGCTTGGCCTGGTCGCGGTCGACAATCAACGTCACCTGGGCCGCGCCGCGCCCTTCACGGGCATCGATGGCGGTCAGCTCCGGCAGCTCACGCAACGCGGCAACCACTTTCGGGTACCACAGGCGCAAGGCCGCCAGATCACCGCTTTGCAGGATGTAGGAATACTGCGAGGTGGTCTGGTCGCGGCCGCCGCCGAATTGCAGGTCCTGGTCAGCCATCAGCATCAGGCGCCCGCCGGGCACCAGTGGCACATTCTTGCGCATGCGCTCGATCACCGCCTGGGCAGAAATCTTGCGTTCGCTGATGGGCTTGAGCCGCACCAGCATCACCGCGTTGTTGGTGCCGCTGTTGCCGCCAATAAAGCCTGCCACGCTCAACACCGCGGGGTCCTGCAGGACGGCCTTGCGGAAGATTTCCATCTTCGGCTGCATCACACTGAATGACAGCCCGTCGTCGCCACGCACAAAGCCGATCAGTTGCCCGGTGTCCTGCTGGGGCATGAAGGTTTTCGGCACCACCACATACAGCGCGACGTTGACCCCGATGGTCACCAACAGGCTGAGCAGCGTCAGGCGCTTGTGGCGCAGCACCCAGTCCAGGCTGCGGGCGTAGCCTGCCACCATGCGGTCGTTGATCTTCTGGCTCCAGCGCTGCAAGCCTGTTTCCTGGCCTTTGACATGGGGCTTGAGCCAGCGGGCGCAGAGCATCGGGGTCAGGGTCAGCGACACCACCAGCGAGACGATGATCGCCGCTGCGAGGGTGATGGAAAACTCGCGGAACAGGCTGGTAACGATACCGCCCATGAACAGGATCGAGAGGAACACCGCCACCAGCGAGACGTTCATCGACAGCAAGGTGAAGCCGACTTCCTGGGCCCCCAGGTACGCCGCCTTCATCGGCGGCACACCCTCGTCGATGTGCCGGGAAATGTTCTCCAGCACCACGATGGCATCGTCCACCACCAGGCCGGTGGCGAGGATCAGCGCCATCAGCGACAGGTTGTTCAGGGAAAAGCCGAACAGGTACATCACTGCAAACGTGCCCACCAGCGACACCGGCACCGCCAGGGTGGGAATCAGCGAGGCGCGGAAGTTGCCGAGGAACAGGTACACCACCAGGATCACCAGGGCCACGGCAATCAGCAGGGTCATCTCGGCTTCGTGCAAGGTGGCGGTGATCACCGGCGAACGGTCCATGGCCAGGTTCAGCTTGACGCTGGACGGCAACACCGCCTGCAAGGCCGGCAGTTGTGCCTTGATCTGCTTCACCGTCTCGATGATGTTGGCGCCGGACTGGCGGTTGATCACCAGCAGCACCGCCGAGTCATTGTTGAAGAAGCCGCTGTTGTAGCGGTCCTCGACGCCGTCGCTGATCTTCGCCACATCCCCCAGGCGCAAGGCCGCGCCATTCTGGTAGCGGATCAGCAGCGGTTCATAGTCCTTGGCCTTTTCCAGCTGGTCGTTGGCCTGGATCTGCCAGTTGCGCTGGCTGTCCTCCAGCGAACCCTTGGGCCGGCGCACGTTGGCATTGGCGATGGTATTACGCACATCGTCCAGGGCCACGCCGTACTGGTCGAGGGCCTTGGGTTCCAGTTCGATACGCACGGCGGGCAAGGAGCTGCCGCCGATCTGCACTTCACCCACGCCCGGCACCTGGGACAGGCTCTGGGACAGGATGGTCGAGGCCAGGTCGTACAGCTGGCCCTTGGGCAACACGTCCGAGGTCAGGGACAGCACCATGATGGGCGCCTGGGACGGGTTGATCTTCTTGTAGGTGGGCATGCTGCGCATGCCACTGGGCAGCAGGTTACGCGAGGCGTTGATCGCCGCTTGCACTTCCCGCGCCGCGCCGTTGATGTCGCGATTGGAGTCGAACGCCAGGATCACCCGGGTCGAACCCTGGCTCGACGAACTGCTCATGGTGGTAATGCCGGCAATCGCGCCGAAGGAACGCTCCAGCGGCGTGGCCACCGTAGACGCCATCACCTCGGGGCTGGCCCCCGGCAAGCTGGCCGACACCACGATCACCGGGAAATCGATCTGCGGCAATGGCGACACCGGCAACAGGTTGAAGCTGACGCCGCCCAGCAGCATGATCGCCAGGCTCAGCAGCATGGTGGCTACCGGCCGGCGAATGAAAGGTCCGGACAGGTTCATGACTCAACCGGCTCCAGGCGCACCGGTTCTTTGCGCCAGCGACGGCCGAGGCGGTCGAAATACAGGTAGATCACCGGGGTGGTAAACAGGGTCAACACCTGGCTCACCAGCAGCCCGCCCACCATCACCAGGCCAAGCGGCTGGCGCAACTCGGCGCCGGAGCCGGTGGCGAGCATCAACGGTACGGCACCGAACAGCGCCGCCAGGGTGGTCATCAGGATCGGCCGGAAGCGCAACAGCGCCGCCTGGTAGATCGCGGTTTGCGGGTCCAGGCCCTGGTTGCGCTCAGCGTCGAGGGCAAAGTCGATCATCATGATCGCGTTCTTCTTCACGATGCCGATCAGCAGGATGATGCCGATGATCGCGATCATCCCCAGGTCGTTGCCACTGAGCAGCAAGGCCAGCAAGGCGCCCACCGCTGCCGACGGCAGGGTCGAGAGGATGGTGATCGGGTGGATGTAGCTCTCGTAGAGCACCCCGAGCACGATGTACATGGTCACCACCGCCGCCAGGATCAGCAGCAAGGTACTCGACAGCGAAGCCTCGAATGCCTGGGCCGCGCCCTGGAACTGGGTCTGCACGCCCACCGGCATACCGATGTCTTTCTGGGTCTGGTTGATCAGTTCGACGCCCTTGCCCAGCGCCACGCCAGGGGCCAGGTTGAACGACATCATCACCGCCGGGAACTGACCGATATGCGCGATCGCCAACTGGGCCTGGCGCTGTTCCACATGGGCCAGGCTCGACAGCCGCACCTGGCCACCGTCGGTGGTTTTCACATGGATCTGGTTCAGGGCGTCCGGGCCGAGGGTTTCACCGGACTGGGCCTGCAATACCACGCGGTACTGGCTGGCCTGGGTGTAGATGGTGGATATCTGCCGCTGGCCGAACGCGTCGTACAGCGCGTCAGTGATGGTCGACACCGACACGCCAAGGCGCGATGCGGCGTCACGGTCGATCACCAGGTACACCTGCAGGCCCTTGTCCTGCAGGTCGCTGGCGACGTCGGAGAGTTCCGGCAACTGGCTGAGGGCGTGTACCAGCTTTTCACTCCACAAGGCCAGCAGCTCGGCGTCCGGCGAGGACATGCTGAACTGGTACTGGGTACGGCTGACGCGGTCTTCGATGGTCAGGTCCTGCACCGGCTGCATGAACAGGCGAATCCCCACCAGCTTGTCCAGTTGCGGCTGCAGGCGCGTGATGATCTGTGCCGCGCTCAGGTCCCGTTCGCCGTGGGGCTTGAGGTTGATCAGCAGGCGACCACTGTTGAGGGTGGCGTTATCACCGTCTACCCCGATATAGGACGACAGGCTCTCCACCGCCGGGTCTTCGAGGATGATCTTCGCCAGTTCCTGCTGGCGCTGGCTCATCGCCGCAAAGGAAATCGACTGTGGCGCTTCGGAAATGCCCTGGATCACGCCGGTGTCCTGCACCGGGAAGAAGCCCTTGGGCACCACCATGTACAACGCCACGGTCAGGCCCAGGGTGGCGATGGCCACCAGCAGGGTCAGCGGCTGATGCTTGAGCACCCACTGCAACTTGCGCCCGTAGGCCTCGATCAGCCAGTCGATCCAGGCGCCGCTGGCCTTGTAGAAACGGCCCTGCTCGTCCTCTTTCGGCTCACGCTTGAGCAACCGCGCGCACATCATCGGCGTCAGGGTCAGGGACACCACCAGGGAAATCAGGATCGCCACCGCCAGGGTGATCGCGAATTCACGGAACAAGCGCCCCACCACGTCCGCCATGAACAGCAGCGGGATCAATACCGCGATCAGCGACAGGGTCAGGGAAATCAGGGTGAAGCCGATCTGCTTGGCGCCCTTGAGCGCCGCATTGAGCGGTGTATCGCCTTCCTCGATGTAGCGGGAAATGTTCTCCAGCATCACGATGGCGTCGTCCACCACGAAACCGGTGGCGATGGTCAGCGCCATCAGCGTCAGGTTGTTGATGGAGAAACCGGCGAGGTACATCACGCCGAAGGTGCCCACCAGGGACAGCGGCACGGCGATGGACGGAATGATGGTCGCGCTGAAGCGACGCAGGAACAGGAACGTCACCATCACCACCAGGGCAATGGCGATCAGCAATTCGTGTTGTACATCCTTGACCGAGGCCCGGATGGTCTGGGTACGGTCGGTAAGCACCGTCACGTCCAGGCCCGCCGGCAGGTTGTCGGTGATGCTTGGCAACAGCGCCTTGATCCGGTCCACCACCTCGATGACGTTGGCCCCGGGCTGGCGCTGGATGTTCAGCAGGACCGCCTGGTTTTCGTTGGCCCAGGCCGCGAGGCGTTCGTTCTCGGCGCCGTCGACGATCTGCGCCACATCCTTGAGCCGCAACGGCGCGCCGTTGTTGTAGGCGAGGATCAGTTCGGCGTATTCCTTGGGCGAGACCAACTGGTCGTTGGCGTCGAGCATCGACACCCGCGTGGGGCCGTCAAAGTTACCCTTGGGCTGGTTGACGTTGGAGGCGGCGATCAGGGTGCGCACATCCGACAGGTTCAGGCCGTTGGCCGCCAGGGCCTCGGGGTTGACCTTGATCCGCACCGCCTGGCGCTGGCCGCCGGCGATGCTGACCATGCCGACGCCGCTGATCTGCGCGATCTTCTGCGCCATGCGCGTGTCGACCAGGTCATTGAGCTTGGGCAGCAACATGGTCTTGGAGGTGATGGCCAGGGTCAGCACCGGGGTATCCGCCGGGTTGACCTTGTTGTACACCGGCGGCGCCGGCAGGTCCTTGGGCAGCAGGTTGGTGGCGGCGTTGATCGCGGCCTGCACCTGTTGCTCGGCGACATCCATGTTGATGTCGAGGTTGAAACGCAGGGTCAGCACCGAGGCGCCGCCGGAGCTGGTGGACGCCATCTGGGTCAGGCCGGGCATCTGCCCGAACTGACGCTCAAGGGGCGCCGTGACCGCGCTGGTCATTACGTCCGGACTGGCGCCGGGGTACAGGGTCATCACCCGGATGGTCGGGTAATCCACCTGGGGCAAGGCCGAGACCGGCAGCAGGCGATAAGCGATCACGCCGGCCAGGACAATGGCCAGCATGCTCAGGGTAGTGGCTACCGGGCGAAGGATGAACAGCCGCGAGAGGTTCATGCGCCGCCCTTTTGCGCCTTGGCGGCATCAGCCGGGCCTTGTTGCGTCTTGGCTGCCGGTTGACCCTGGAGGTGTTCGGTCGGCGTGGTCGGCACCTCAGTGCTGTCGTTGACCACTTCAATGTCACTGCCGTCCTTCAGGCGGTCGGTGCCTTCCAGCACCACGCGGTCGCCGGCGGCCAGGCCTTGCTTGACCACGGTGTTGTCGCCATCGGAATCACCGATCACCAGCGGACGCACCTTGACCTTCTTGTCGCCATCGAGCACGTAGACGAAGGTGCCGGTATTGCCGAACTGAATCGCCGCCGACGGCGCCAGCACCACGTTGTGCAGGGTGTCGGCCAGCAAGTGCACGTTCACGAACTGGTTGGGGAACAGCGCCTGGTCCTTGTTATCGAACCGCGCCTTGAATTTCAGGGTGCCGGTGGTGACGTCGATCTGGTTATCGAGGCTCTGCAGCACGCCCGTGGCTTTCACCGCGACATCGCCACGGTCCCAGGCTTCCACCGGCAGCTTGTTGCCGGCGTGATAACGCGCCAGCACGGTTTCCAGGGTGTTTTCCGGCAACGTGAAGACCACGCTGATGGGTTGGGTCTGGGTGATCACCGCCAGGAAGGTGGTGTCGTTGGCGGCGACGAGGTTGCCCACGTCCACCTGGCGCAGGCCGACACGCCCGGTGATCGGTGCGCGGATCTTGGTGAATTCGAGGTTGAGCTTGGCGTCATCCACCGCGCCCTGGTTGGTCTTGACCGTGCCCTGGTACTGCAACACCAGCGCTTCGGCGGTGTCCAGGGTCTGCTTGGCGATACTGTCCTGGGCATACAGGTCGCGATAACGCTGCACGTCGACCTGGGCGTTTTTCAGCTGGGCCTGGTTCTGCAGCAACGTGCCCTGGGCCTGGAGCAAGGCATTCTGGTAACTGCGCGGGTCGATTTCCGCCAGCAGGTCACCGGCCTTGACCATCTGCCCCTCTTCAAAGGCGATCTTGACCAGCTCTCCGCCAACCCGGCTGCGCACATTGATGGTGTTGAGTGCCGTCACCGTACCCAGCGCCTTGTAGTACACCGGGAATTCGCCCAGCACCGCCGGCGCCACACGCACCGGCACCGGGCCGGTAGAACCCCCAAAGCCCGGGCGCATCATCCCCGACTTGCCGGCATGCCCGGCGGGCTTCTTCTCGGCGCTGTCCTTGTGGCTGGTGCCAGGCCAGAACTTCCAGCACAGGCCGGCAATGACCAGCAGCACGAGCAGGCCGAACAGCCAGCGGCGGGAGTGACGAGGGGTGGATTGCATGGAGTGATCAACCATTGGGTGCGAGAGCTTCTTCTTCGGGAGGCTGAAAGATAAGCACTGGGGCGCGTTAAGAAAAGCGCCTTTACCGGCTATTTACCTTGGATTACAACTTTTAACTTCTGTGCTTAGTCCATTCGCTATCTGGCTAAACCTCTGAAGCACAAATAAAAACGGCCTGGACTAGGCCAGGCCGTAATACTGCATCACGCGTGTTACTGCAAAACGACAGTAATGCGTAGTAACAGTTACTTCAAAACAGCCAGGGCTGCCTCGTAGTTCGGCTCTTGGCCGATTTCGCTGACCAGTTCGCTGTGCAGTACGTTGTCGTTCTCGTCCAGTACCACGACGGCACGGGCGGTCAGGCCGCGCAGCGGGCCTGCGGCGATCGCAACGCCGTAGTCAACGGCAAAGCCGGCATCGCGGAAGTCCGACAGGTTCTTAACGTTTTCCAGGCCTTCGGCGCCGCAGAAACGTGCCTGGGCAAATGGCAGGTCAGTGGAGATGCACAGCACCACGGCGTTGTCCACGCTGTTGGCCTGGGCGTTGAACTTGCGAACCGAAGTCGCGCAGGTCGGGGTATCAACGCTTGGGAAAATGTTCAGCACTTTGCGCTTGCCGGCAAAGGTAGCCAGGGTCGCGTCCGACAGATCGCTAGCAGTCAGGGTAAAGGCTGGCGCTTTGGCGCCGACTTGTGGCAAGTCGCCGTCGACCTGGATAGGGTTGCCTTTATGGGTAACTTGAGCCATGAACGGAATCCTTCTAGTGGTGGTAGTGAAACGAATTTCAGGTGCCGAAGTTAAACACAAAGTTCGATTGGCACCTATGGGCGGACGCAAATTGTCATGGTGCGAGGCTCAACGCCCGCCGCCACGAACCCGCGCTGCAGATCCTCGATCAACGCCTCCACATCCTCCAGCCCCACATGCAGGCGCACCACCGGGTTCAATCCACGGTCGGCGGCGTTCTGGCGATCCTGTGTATCGGCCAGGGTCACCAGGCTTTCAAAGCCGCCCCAGGATGCGCCCAAGCCAAACAGCTGCAGGCCGTCGATAAACCGTTCGACGTAGCCGGCATCCGCGCGGTCGAGTTCGAAGGACAGCAAACCGTTGCTCCCGCTGAAGTCACGCTTCCACAGCGCGTGGCCAGGATGCTCCGCCAGTGCCGGATGAAACACCCGCTTGACCTGCGGCTGCGCCTGCAACCACTGGGCAATCTTCAACGCCTGGCGCTCGTGCACGTCCAGCCGGGAAGCCAGGGTGCGTGCGCCACGCAGGATCAGGTAGGCATCGTCGGCACTCACTGCATTGCCAAAGGTATCGCTCATTTTCGCCAGGGCCGGCCATGCCGCTTCGGTGGTGCAGACGCTGCCCATCATCACGTCACTGTGGCCGCCAAGGTACTTGGTCAAGGCCATGATCGAGATGTCGGCACCCAGCGCCAGCGGGCGGTACAGGTACGCCGAGCCCCAGGTGTTGTCCACCGCCAACAGAATGCCCCGCGGCTTGCACAGTGCGGCTAGCGCGGGCAGGTCACACAGCTCATACAGCAGCGAACCCGGCACTTCGGCGTAGACCATTTTGGTGTTGGCCTGCAGTTGCGCTTCCAGGCCGCTGCCGTCCGGGGCGAAATAGCTGACTTCGATGCCGAATGGCTGGAGGAACTCCCGGGCCAGTTTGCGCACCGGCGAATAGACGGCGTCGGTGATCAACACATGGTCGCCGGGCCGCAGGTAGGCCAGGAACGTCTGCGCCGCGGCGGCGAGCCCGGTGCCATACAGCCGTGTGCGATAGCCACCCTCAAGTTCGGTGACCAGGTCTTCAAGGGCAAAAGCAGTGGGATTGCCGCGTGCGCCGTAACTCAGGACCCGCTCACTGTCGCGTCGGGAGCGGGCGTCACGCATCTGGGCCAGGTTGTCGAACAGCACGGTGCTCAGGCGGATGATCGGTACGTTCACCGCCCGACCACCATTGCCGCCTTCGGTACGCGCCGCGTGAATCAGCCGGGTACGCACCCGTGACGCGGGCAACAACGGCTTGAGACTGGCGATTTCCGCTTCGCTCATCTGTGCCAACAGGCCAATTTCCCAGGCGAGATATTGGCGGGCAGCGTCCTTGTTGCCGCTGTGGCGGTCGTGGGTGAAGAACAGGAAGTCGATGCACTGGTTGTCCGGAGGCGTTTGCGCATCCTCGATCACCGGCAAACCGGCCGCAACCCACGCGGCATAGCCGCCGTCGAGCAAACGCACATCGCCGCCCAAGCCCAACGCAGCAAAAGCGGCCAGTGCCGGATCATCAGCCAGCAGCACCAGTGGACGCCCACCCGCGGTCAACCGCGAACGAATCGACCAGCGCGAACCGACAATCCGGCCCTTGCGATGGATCATGCTCGGGCGCAGGTCCACCAGGTCCACGGTGTCGTCCTTCAGCGCCTCGGCCAGCGCCTGCACCGAGATCAGCGGCAGCGCGTCAAAGGGCACGGCCTCCTTGACCTCCAGCGCCAATCCACTGTGGACGCCACCCTCCAGCACATACGCCTCATGCCCCAACTGCCGCAGCCAACTGGCGACAATCGGCGCACGCACACCATCACTGTCCAGCAGCACCACCCGTGCCTGACGCACGCCGATGTACAGGTCGGTGGACTGGATCAATTGCCCGCCCGGCGTGTGTTGCGCCCCCGGCAAACTGCCGGCGGCAAATTCTTCAGCGGTACGCACATCGCACAGGAACAGGCTACGGGCCGGGTCCGCCGCCCATTGCCGGACCTGCTCCGCCTTGACACTGACCACCCCTGCCCGCTCCGCCAATTGCCGGGCAGCCTCGCGCTGCTGGCCCAGATCCGTCGAGACCTGGTCGGCATAACGCCGGGTGCTGCCGTGCTCCAGCTTGAAATCCGCCAGGTACCAACCCTGGGTACCGTTTTCCAGGGCATAAACCGGGTTCTTCACCCCCAGATTGATCAACGTCTGGGCGCCGATAATGCTGCGGGTACGCCCGGCGCAGTTGACCACGATCGGCGTGGTTTCATCCGGCACCAGGTCGTGCACGCGGTAGCCCAGCTCACCATTGGGGCAGCAGATGGAACCGGGAATGGTCATCTTGCGGTATTCATCGAACGGCCGACCGTCCAGCACCACCAGCGGCTCGCCCGTGGCCTGCCAGTCCGCCAGTTGCTGCGCGGTGACGTGGGGTGTGTGGCTGGCCTCTTCCACCAATTCGCCAAAGGCTTTCGACGGCACATGCACCCCGGCGAACAACTGCAAACCCGCCGCCTGCCAAGCGTTCGCACCACCTTCCAGTACATGCACATGGCGGTAGCCCAGCGCTTGCAAACGCAGTGCCGTGCGCGCAGCCACATCGCCGCCGTCCTGGTCGTAGATCACCAGGCGCACCCGGGGATTCGGTGCCAGGCGCTGCACCTCCAGTTCCAGGCGGCTATAGGGCAGGTTCACCCCGTGAAACAGGTGGGCCTCGCCGTATTGGCCGTGCTCGCGTACGTCGAACAGGGCGATTTCCTGGCCGTCAAACAGCCATTGTTGCAATTGCCCGGGTGTGATGGTCTGGCTCATGGAAGTCCCGCAAAAAATAGATGGGTTACTGCAAGGCCAGCGAACGCTCGCCAGCGGCCACTTCACGGCCCTTGGCATAGGCCCGCTGGACTGCCGGGCGCGCCTTGATGCGCAGACGCCAGGCCTGGATGTTCGGGTAGTCCGCCAGGTCCTGGCCTTGGCGCAGGGGCTGGATCCACGGGAAGATCGCCATGTCGGCCACCGAGTATTCGCCCGCCACATACGGCACCTCCGCCAGGCGCTGCTCCAGCACCCGATACAGGCGCGTGGCTTCGGCGTTCAGCAGGTCCAGGGCAAAGGGAATCGGTTCCGGGGCCTTCTCCTTGAACAGCTGCAACTGGCTCAGGTACGGGGTGATATGCCCTACCTGCCAGAACAGCCATTCCTGGACCTTCTGGCGCTCGGCGGTGCCGGCGGGCGGCAGGAAGCGCCCGGCCTTGTCCGCCAGGTAGTTCAGGATCGCCCCGGACTCGAACAGGCTCAGGGGTGCTTCAAGGCTGTGGTCGACAATCGCCGGAATCCGCCCATTCGCACTGATGCGCTGGAAGCTTTCCTGCTTCTGCGCGCCTTCGCGGATGTTGACCGGAATCAGGCGGTACTCCGCCTCCAGCTCTTCCAGCAGGATGCCGACTTTCAGGCCGTTGCCCGTAGGCCAGTAATACAGATCAATCATAAAAAACCCTGGATGAACGCGGATCCAATTGTGGGAGCGGGCTTGCTCGCGAATGCGGTGGGTCAGAAACGCATTCATTGGCTGACACACCCCATTCGCGAGCAAGCCCACTCCCACATTTGATGTGTGTTGTGCTCAGGAATAGGCCCGGATTGAAGGCGCCATCTGCGAGGCGTTGTAGTTGAGGATCCGGCCGTCTGCTTCAACGCCATAACGGCCGTTGAGGGATTCCAGCGGCAGGCCGTACAGGTGGAAATGCAAGGTCGCCTGCTCACCCTCAACGCGAATCCCGTGCAGGTCTTCACCGAGGAACGAGATAGAGGTGCCCGGCTGCACGACGACTTCTTTCTCAAGGGTCAGGGTGGTGAAGCCTTCCTCACGCCCTTCATCGTTGCGGCCATACACATAGTTGATTTCCTGGCCTTCAACGGCACTGATGATCGCCCAGGTTTCGTGGTTGTGCGGGAGGGTGCTTTTGCCCGGCAGCAACGAGTTCAGGTACAGGGTGGGCGTGTCGCCATCGTCATTCAGGCGATAGCGGAACGCGGTACTGCCCTGGCCCGGCACCGGCGCGGGGAATTCGCTGAAGTTGAACAGGTCCCGGCGCTCGGCCAGGGTTTCCAGCAGCCCGACGATTTCCACCAGGGCCGCGCGGTCTACGCCACGCTGGTTGATGACGCGGATCTGCTGCAGGAAGTCTTCGATAACGGCGGCACGGTTTGCGGTACTCATGACGAGGTTCCTCTTGTTAGACGGACAGGGTGTAGCGGCTCAGGTTGGTCAACAGGTACGGATCATTGGCGATCGGTGGCCGACGGCCGGGATCGCCCAAGGCATGGCGCAGGAATTCCTGGGTCCGTTCACTGGTGGGGCGCTGGAAGATCTGCTCGGCGCTGCCGTGCTCGACGATCACGCCGTTCTCGGTGAAATAGACGATGTCGCTGATCTCTTCGGCAAAGCGCATTTCGTGGGTCACCAGCACGCAGGTCATGCCTTCTTCGGTCAGCTCGCGAATCACCGTCAGTACTTCACCGACGGTTTCCGGGTCCAGGGCCGAGGTCACTTCATCGAACAGGATCAGCTCGGGGCGCATCGCCAACGCCCGGGCAATCGCCACCCGCTGCTGTTGGCCGCCGGACAATTGGCCCGGATAGGCATCGGCCTTGTGCTCCATGCGCACCTTGGCCAACAGCGCCCGGGCATCTTTCTCGGCATCGGCACGGTTGCGACCGAGCACCTTGCGCGGGGCGATCACCAGGTTTTCCAGCACGGACAAATGCGGGAACAGGTTGTATTGCTGGAACACAAAACCCACACGCTTGCGCAACTCGATACGCTGCGCTTCCTGGGTCAGCGTATCGACCCGGGTTTCGCCCACGCGAATGGTGCCGCGCTGGGGCTGCAACAGGCCGGTGATACAGCGCAGGATGGTCGACTTGCCCGAGCCCGACGGGCCGATGATCGACACCGCCTGGCCGCGATGCACATCGAGGTCGATGCCCTTGAGCACCCGGTTGTCACCGAACGACAGCTGCAAATCCCGCAGGCTGACCAGGGGTTCAATAGAAGGCATAACGGCGCTCCAGGCGTTGGGTCAAACGGGAAATCGGGTAGCAGTAGGCAAAGAACAGCACCAGCAAACTCAGGTAGATCATCACGGTAAAGCCGGTCATGTTCACGGTGTTGCTGGCGATCTGTGCGGTGTCGATCACGTCGTGCACGCCCACCAGCGACGCCAGGGCGGTGCCCATGGTGACCACCGCGTAGAGGTTCATCCACGGCGGCAACATGCGCTTGAAGCACTGGGGCAGAATGATCGAGCTGAATATCTGGCCGCGGGTAAATGCCAGTGAGCGCGCCGCCTCCCACTGGGTGCTGGGGATCGAGCCGATGGCGCCGCGAAAGATCTCCGCCACGTTGGCGCTGGCCGGCAATGCCAGGCCAATCGTCACCTTGACCCAGTCCGGGAACGACACGTAGCTGCTGCCGATATGGATCTCGAACGGGAACACGTAGGTGGTGAAATAGATCAGCACCAGCCACGGTGCATTGCGGAAAACCTGCACCCAGATCCGCGCGGGCAACCGCAGCAGGCGCAGGGGTGACAGGGCCAACGCGCCCACCATCAGGCCCAGCAGCGAACCAAGACCAATCGCCACCAGGCTGATCAGGATGTTCTGGCCGAAACCAGTCACCAGCGCCGGCGACCATTGCAGCAACGCCGACAGCACCGGGAATGAATCAATGGCCATAGCCGGGCATCCTCAGGCGCGCTTCCAGCCAGCGCCCCACACAATTGACGGTAAAACTCAGCAAGCCGAAAAAGCTCAGGATCAGAATCATCAGCTCCAGCACGTTGTCGCTCTGGGTCCAGATCATGATCGAGGCGTAGGTGATATCGCCCACGGCGATGGCCGAGGCCACGGCGGTCATTTTCACCAGGTCGATCAGGTTGTTGATCAGCGACGGCAGCGCGAAACGCAGGGCCAACGGCAACTGCACATTCCACAGCAATTGCCGGCTGCTGAAGGCCAGGGAGCTGGCGGCTTCCAGGGTCACGGCGGGCACCGCCTCGATGCCGGCGCGCAGGGCTTCGGCGTGGAACGCGCCCTTGTGCAGCGAAATCACGATCACCACCCAGGCAAACGGCGTCAGCGGGTTGGCCGCGCCGACGGCCTGGGTCAGCAGCATGTTCAACACCAGGAATGCGCAGTACAGCTGCACCAGGGTCGGCGTGTTGCGGGTGACTTCGATAAACACCCGCGCCGGTTTGGCCAGCCACGGGTTGCC
This sequence comes from Pseudomonas sp. SDO5522_S412, assembly GCF_054071215.1. NCBI lineage: Bacteria > Pseudomonadati > Pseudomonadota > Gammaproteobacteria > Pseudomonadales > Pseudomonadaceae > Pseudomonas > Pseudomonas sp. SDO5522_S412. Next base: position 21,316 of record NZ_JBSVWQ010000020.1, read on the forward strand.
GGAAGTCAGCAGCGCCGCCAGGCTGATCCCGGCCAGCAGGCTGCCGACGATGGTGAACAGGCACAACAGCACCGTGGTCAGCGCGCCCTGCTCCAGGGTGCCGCGCTGATAGCCATCCAGCAGGAAGCTGTAGTTGAGGCCGATACCGGCGGCCCAGTGCACAAAAAGCTCCAGCCAATGACTCATTCGACGCCCCGCAGCTTGCCGCACGCGACAGCGATACGGCGGCCGGCCTCGGCCACGCTGTCGGTCGCCGTGGCGATGGACAGGCGAAACCACCGCGACAGGCCGTAGGCACTGCCCGCTACTCCGGCGACGCCCTCCTCCAGCAAGTACGCGACGACATCGCCATCATCGTCCAGGCGCTGACCGTCCGGGCGATAGCGGCCAAGCAAACCGGCGCAACGCACGAACACGAAAAAGCCGCCCTGGGGTTCGAGTACTTCCAGGCCCACGACGGTGCCGAGGGCCATCATCAACAGGTCCCGGCGCAGCTGATAGGCCGCTACCTGCTCGGCCAAAAAGCCCAGCCCGCCGGTGAATGCCGCCAATGCAGCAGCCTGGCCCACGGAGGAAGCACCGGAGGTGGATTGCGACTGAACAACCGCCATTGCATGGGTCAAGGCCTGCGGCCCGGCGCCGAAACCGATGCGCCAGCCGGTCATGGCGTAGGTCTTGGACACGCCGCCCACCAGCAGGCAACGGTCCTGCAAATCCGGCGCGACGTTCAGCAGGCTCTGGGCCGGGCGACCGTCGAAGCGGATGTGTTCGTAGAGTTCATCCAGCAGCACCAGCACCTGGGGATGGCGACGCAGCACCTCGGCCAGCGCATGCAGTTCAGCCTCGCCATACACCGCACCGCTCGGGTTGCCCGGACCGTTAAGTATCAGCCAGCGCGTGCGTTCATTGATGTGTTGCTCCAGCTGGGCGGGCAGCAGCTTGCAGCCCTGCTCCAGCCCGCACTCGATAAATACCGGCTCGCCACCGTTGAAGCGCACGCTGTCGGGGAACGACGGCCAGTAAGGCGTCGGCACCAGCACCTGATCGCCGTCGTCGAGGGTTGCGGCGAAGGCGTTGAAGATGATCTGTTTCGCGCCGTTGGCGATCACGATATTCGGCAGCGAATAGTCCAGGTGGTTTTCTTCGGCCAATTTTCGCTGCACGGCCACGCGCAAGGCTTTTACCCCGGGTGTCGGCGTGTACTTGGTGGCGCCCGCAGCAATGGCTGCGCAAGCGGCTTGCTTGATGTGCTCCGGGGTATCGAAATCCGGTTCTCCGGTGGTCAGGTCCAGAATGTCGCGGCCGGCGTCACGCAGTTCCGTGGCGCGGGATTTGGCCGCCGCATTGGCCGACAGCGACACGCGCTGCACCCGCTTGGACAGGCGAACGGTCATGGCTGTACCTCCAGGACTTTGCCGGGATTGAGCAGGTTTTTCGGGTCGAGGGCCTGCTTGATGCGGCGCATCAGGTCCAGTTCCACCGGGCTTTTGTAGCGGGCCAGCAGGCCGACCTTGCGCTGGCCAATCCCGTGTTCGGCGCTGATGGAGCCGCCGTGGGCATGGGCGCTGTCGTGTACCAGCAAGCTCAATTCGGCGTAGTTGCGCATGTGCTCGTCAACCGTTGAATCCAGCGGATGGGCCACGTTGTAATGCAGGTTGCCGTCCCCCAGGTGCCCGAACGTGAAGTTGCGAACACCGGGGAAATGCGTCTGCAACAGCGCATCGGTATGGGCGACGAAGGCGACGATTTGCGAAATGGGCACCGAGATATCGTGCTTCATATTGCGTCCGGCACGCTTCTGCGCTTCGCTCATGTTCTCCCGCAGCAGCCATAGCGCTTCGCTTTGCGCCAGGCTTTCGGCGATCAGTGCGTCGGCCAGCAGTGACTGTTCGAAGGCTTCACCGAGGACCGTTTCGAAGGCTTCGCGGGCGTGGGTTTCACCGTGGTTATCCGACAGCTCCAGCAAGGCAAACCAGGGTTGGCTGGCGTTGAGAAACGGTTGCGGGCCCTCGGGAAATTGCTCGCGCAACAACGCCAGGCAATCGGCGCTGAGCAATTCGAATGCAGTGAGGTTTGCACCAAAACCGGCGCGGGCATGGGACAGGAACGCCACCGCCTGGGTCAACTCGTCAAACGCCAGCAGCGCTGTCGCCTGGGCCTTGGGCAGCGGGAACAGCTTCAGGGTCGCGGCGGTGATAATCCCGAGGGTACCTTCGCTGCCCACGTACAAATCCCGCAGGTCGTAGCCGGTGTTGTCCTTGCGCAACCCTCGCAGGCCATTCCAGATTTCGCCTTCGGCGGTCACCACTTCCAGGCCCAGGGTCAACTCGCGGGTGTTGCCATAACGCAGCACGGCGGTGCCGCCTGCATTGGTGCCAAGGTTGCCGCCGATGGTGCAACTGCCTTCGGCGCCCAGACTCAATGGAAACAGGCGACCGGCTTCACGGGCCACGTCCTGGATGTTTTGCAGGATGCAGCCGGCTTCGACGGTCAGGGTGTCGTTGTCGGTATCGATCACGCGCACCCGGTTCATGCGGTCGAGCAGCAACAATACCGCGCGGCCGCTGGCATCCGGTGTGGCACCCGCCATCAGGCCGGTGTTGCCGCCCTGGACCACGATGGGCGCTTCCAGGGCGACACACGCACGCACCACGGCGGCCACTTCCTCGGTGTTGGCCGGGTGCACCACGGCGATCACCTGGCCGGTGTAGCGGCCCTGTTTGTCGGTCAGGTACTGGGCGGCATCTTCACTGCGCTGCACATGGGCGGCGCCGAGCAGTTGTTGCAGAGTGGCGAATAGCGCTTCACTCATGGCTGTACTGCTCGTGCAGATCACGCAGGGCTTGGGACGGAGCCATGCCGGTACGTTCGCCGAGGGCGATCAACCAGCCGCTGCGATGCCAGTCGCGCACGATGGCGTCGAGCCTGGCCTGGGTGTCGTGTTCGCCTTTGCGGATCCAGATCACGGATTTGGACGGGATCAAATCCCCCGGCAACGGGATCTCGTAGCCGGACCATTCGGCATCCTCCAGCAGCGCATGCATGGTCGGGCTGACGTGCACCGCCGCCACGCAGCCATTGCCGCGCAACGACAGCAGGGATTCGGACTGGCTGCGGAATGCCTTGATCTGCGCGCCGTAGGTTTCCTGCAACGGCTTGATGAAGTTGCTGCCCTGGGACACGCACACCGGCTTGTCCTTGAGGTCGGCCCACTGGGTGATGCCAGCGCCTTTGCGGATCAACGCCGCGCCGCCGACTTCTTCATAGGGCGTGGGCACGTAGTCGAGAATCTCGGCGCGTTCGTCGGTGTACTGCATGTTGGCGATCAGCACGTCGACCTTGCCCTGTTGCAGGAACTGCACGCGGTTGGGCGCCAGTACCGAAACGGTCCTGGTCTCCACACCCAGCGCCTGGCCCAGGCCCTTGGCCAGTTCGACGTTGTAGCCTAGGTGTTCGCCGGTCTTGGGGTCGATGGTGCCAAACGGCGGACCGCTGAGGATCACGCCGACGCTGATGGCGTGGCGTTGCTGGATCTTGTCGAGGGTGGCGTCGGCGTGGGCCAGGCTGGCGCACAGTGCCAGGCCCAAGGCAGTCAGGGTTCTCAATGTCATGTGTCAGGCACCCTTGAACTGTTTCTGCAACTCCACCAGCGCCGGGGACGCCGGGGTGATGTGGTTGCGGGTCTGGGCTTCGATCAGCCAGCCGCTGCGGTGCAGGTCCTTGACGATAGGGTCGAGTTTGGCCTGGGTGTCGCTCTCGCCACGGCGGGTCCAGATTACCGATGGCGCCGGGTTCAGCTCGGGACTGAGGGTGCGGTAATCCTTCCATTCGGCGCTGTCGTTGATCAGCGGGTTGACCAGGGTGGAGTCATGCACCGCAGCGACGCAGTTGTTGCCGCGCAGGGCCAGCAGGGATTCCGAAGAGCTCTTGAAGGCCTTGATCTGCGCGCCCAGTTCGGTCAGCGGCTTGACGTAGCTGCTGCCCTGGGAGGTGCACACCGGCTGGTCCTTGAGATCTTCCCAGCGGGTGATCTTGCTGTCCTTGAGTACGGCAGCGGTGCCGCCGATCTTGTAGAACGGCGTCGGCACGAACCCGAGGATCTCGCCACGCTCGGCGGTCCATTCCATATTGGCGATCAGCAGGTCGACCTTGCCCTGTTGCAGGAACTGCACACGGTTGGCCGGCAATACCGGCACCAGCTGCACCTCGGCGCCTAACTGACGGCCCAGCTCGTTGGCCAGGTCGACGTTCAAGCCCCTGGGCTTCTGGGTGGTGGGGTCGATGCCGCCAAACGGCCCGCCAGACAGCAGCACGCCGACCACCAGCACATGGCGCTGCTGGATCTTGTCCAGGGTCGCATCGGCCTGAGCCACTGCGCTGCCGCCCAGGGCGATCAACGCGCCCAGGACCACAGGCAACCTTCGTTTTACCGCCGCGCGCACAAACCCCATGGAACTCCCCTCATTAGCGATCGGCGTACCCCGACCTGATGTGGGGGCATGCTAGGGAGAGTGCCGGGCTAACGGAAATTCAAATATCTAATATCGTTATAACTTCCCGTATATGGACGCGCTGACTTTTGGCCATATACTCGAATTCATTAGCCCTCGTAAAAACCCGGCGCGACAAAACATAAACATCTGTAATGTTTATCTTCGCACCCTTGATATAAAAACGCCCTGGAATGGCCATGTCGACCCTCGATCTTGAACTGCTCCGCACCTTTATCGCCGTGGTCGACCACCACAGCTTTGCCGAAGCCGGCACTCACCTGGCACGCACACAATCTTCCGTCACCCAGCATATGCAGCGTCTGGAACAACAAGTGGGCGTCAGCCTGTTTGAAAAACGTGGCCGGCAAAAACAACTGACAGAACCCGGGATGCAACTGTTGCGGCATGCGCGGCAGATGCTCTCGCTGAATGACGATGCACTCAATTCCCTGCGGGAAAGCAGCCTCAGCGGCGTACTGCGTATCGGCTCGCCCCACGACATCGCCGACACCATCCTGCCGCCGATCCTCAGCCACATCGCCCGCTCGGCACCGCGCCTGCGCCTGGAGATCGACGTCGGGCGCAGCCCGTTCCTGATGGATGACCTGCACCGGGGCAAGGTCGACATGGTGATTTCTACCCGCGCCGATGCCAACCTGGAGGGCTTTGCACTGCGCACCTCGCCGGTGTGGTGGATTTGTTCGGCGCAATACATTCACTCGCCAAGCGAGCCGCTGCCATTGATTCTGGTGGATGAGCCGAGCATTTATCGGCGCTACGCCCTTGAGGCGCTGGAACGGGCGAATATCCCGTGGCGCCAGGCGTACCTGGCATCGAACCTGATCGGCATCAAGGCGGCAACCCGCGCAGGGCTGGGCGTAACCCCACGGAGCATGGAGATGCTAGGGCCGGATATGCGGGTATTGGGGGAAAACGATGGATTGCCGAGGATGCCGGAGGTCACGTACTACCTGTGGATCCGTCCGAACACGGCGAACCCGATTGCGCGCAAGGCATATGACCTGATCAGGGCCAGCCAGGGGCTGGCGCTGGGGTGACGGTTATTGCTGGGTCAATTGGGTCCATAGCGCGGGTGCGCCGGCAGACTTGGCGATCGCCTCGAGGCGCGCTGCATGCTCGGCCATGTCCTGCTCGCTGGCACGAATGATCGTAGTGGGCTGGCGATCCGCCGGCAGGCGGCGGATTTCCGAAGGGCGATTGCCCGAGCCTTCCGCCGAACCATTGCCGTCCGAGGCATTACCGGCCAGGGACAGGCTGGTCTGGCCACCGGTCATGGTCAGGTAGACGTCAGCGAGAATCTCGGAGTCGAGCAACGCGCCGTGGAGTTCACGGCCGGAGTTGTCGACGCCATAGCGTTTGCACAACGCATCGAGGCTGTTGCGCTGGCCCGGGTGACGCTCACGCGCCATCATCAAGGTGTCGAGGATCGAGCAGTGCCGGGTGATATCGGCCCGGTCGGTCTGCCCCATCAGCGCGAATTCGTTGTTGATGAAGCCAACGTCGAACGCCGCGTTATGGATGATCAGTTGCGCGCCGTTGATGAACTCGAAGAACTCATCCGCCACTTCGGCAAACCGTGGCTTGCCCACCAGGAATTCGTTGGTGATGCCGTGGACGCCGATGGCGCCTTCGTCACTTTCCCGGTCCGGTTGCAGGTAGACGTGAAAGTGCCGGCCGGTGAGGCGGCGGCCCATCAGTTCGACACAGCCGATTTCAATGATCCGGTGGCCGTCGGTCACCGGCATGCCGGTGGTTTCGGTATCGAGTACAACAGATCGGATGGCCATCAGGGTTCAGCTCTCAACGGTTTGGTACATTTCAAGGGGCGGGATCTTAACACGTCAGACGGCATCAGCTCTGTTTATAGCCGCGCACTTCATCCACACCGCGGTTGGCCAGTTGGTCGGCCCGCTCGTTGCCGGGATGGCCGATGTGCCCGCGCACCCATTTCCAGGTGATGTTGTGGCGATTGCATTGCTCATCGAGCAATTGCCACAGGTCGGCGTTTTTCACCGGCTCCTTGGCCGCAGTCTTCCAGCCGCGCTTCTTCCAGTTGACCATCCACTCGTTGATGCCCTTCATCACGTACTGGGAGTCGGTCACCAGCAATACGTCGCAACGGCGCTTGAGCTCTTCCAGGCCACGGATCGCGCCCATCAGTTCCATACGGTTGTTGGTGGTGTTGGCTTCGCCGCCCCACAGTTCCTTCTCCACGCCCTTGCACACCAGCAAGGCGCCCCATCCGCCGGGGCCGGGGTTGCCCTTGCAGGCGCCATCGGTGAAGAGTTCTACGGTATCGGTCATTTCACTGTCCATTAAAGCGGGATCCATCAAAGCGGGTTGCCGATAATCGACCGACAAGTGCCCGAGGTCGAGAGGCTCGACCTGAAATCAAAAAGGTATGTTTACTGTTCGCTCTGCTTGCGATTGACCTTGGCCATCGGCATCGGCACCAGCTTGCCCATCGGCTCGCGACGCACCTGGCGCACCGGGCGCAGGCCAACGACGATCTTGCGCGCCACCAACAGGTAGAAACCCCCGCCGGACAATTGCCAGGCACCGGCCCTGCGTTCCCAGCCGGCCAGCCGGCCTTGCCACTTGGCAGACGCAAGCGGCGGACGATAGCACCCGAAGCGGCGTTTCTCCAGCGCAAAGCCCAGCAGGTTCAACCAGTCGCCGACTCGCGACGGCGAGATGCAGCGCGCCTGGCGCAGCCCGTCATGGGCGAACACATGGCGCAAGCCCCAACTGCTCCAGGGGTTGATGCCAATGATCAGCAAATGGCCACCAGGGCGCACGCTGCTGGCCGCTTCGCGCAGCAAACCGTGGGGCGACAGGCAGAAATCCAGGCCATGCTGCATCACCACCACATCGGCCGCATGCTCGCTCAACGGCCAGGCCTGCTCCTCGCAGACGATTTCAACCCCCGGCAGCGGCGCCCCCAGGCGCACATTGCGTTGCACCTGGGGTGCCGACGGCGGGGTTTGTGCCGACGGCCCGTAATGCACCAGGTAACCACCAAAGAACCGACCCAGCTCGTCTTCGAGCATGCGCCGTTCTTCATCCAGTAAAAATTGCCCGACAGGCCCGGACAGCCATTCACGGGCGGCACCGATCAGTGCCAGCCACTCGGGATCGGCCTGGGCGAACGCTTTATCAGTCATTGCATTCTCCAACGCGCCAAGAAGCTCTAAGATGCACCAATGTGTTCAGCTTGGCGAATCAAAGAATGATACAGATCAGTGCCCTGCCCGCCTTCACCGATAACTACATCTGGTTGTTACAGGATCAGCCGAACAAGCGCTGCGCGGTGGTCGATCCCGGTGATGCCGCGCCCGTGCTGGCCTGGCTCCAGCAGCATCCCGAGTGGACCCTCAGCGACATCCTGGTGACTCACCATCACCATGATCATGTCGGCGGCGTCGAGCAACTTAAAAGTGTTTCAGGCGCCACGGTCTACGGCCCGGCAAATGAAAAGATCCCGGCGCGGGACGTGGCACTCCAGGATAACGACCGCATCAACGTGCTGGGTTGGGACTTCGAGGTGTTTGCCGTACCCGGCCATACCCTGGGGCACATCGCCTTTTATCACGAGGGCGTGCTGTTCTGTGGCGACACCCTCTTCGCCGCCGGTTGTGGCCGCCTGTTCGAAGGCACCCCGCAGCAAATGCACACCTCACTGGAGCGCCTGGCGGCCTTGCCGGCCAACACGCTGGTGTACTGCACCCACGAATACACACAAAGTAACCTGAAATTCGCCCAGGCCGTGGAACCGCATAACGCGGATATCGCCGAACGGGTGGAGAACGTGCGGCAACTGCGGGCGAACGGCCAGATAACATTGCCTTCGACTTTGGCCCTGGAAAAACGCACCAACCCTTTTCTGCGGACCTCTGAAACATCCGTTAAAGAAAAAGCGGACGAACGGAATGGCCGCGATAACCGGGCCGGGAGTGAGGTGTTTGCTAGCTTGAGGTCGTGGAAAGATACGTTCTAAGCGCGCGGAATTTAGTACGTAATTTCTGAATGGTTGACCGCAACCCACGCGCTTTCTAGAATCGCCCGACATTTTTGCCCGGAACTTACTTCCAGCCAATGTCGTCATCTATTCGTAAAACCAACCATTCAGACGCATTGACCCGCCTGGCTCAAGCCGTGGCGGTGGCTGTGTCCGCTACTCTGGCGGGCTGCCAATCGACCCATTTTGCCGCACAATCCACCGTGCAACCCAAGCCAAACCTTACCGCCAAGATCAAGCAAAAACCCCTTTGGCTATCAGAGAAGCCAAGCCCGGAAGTGCCCCAGGATGTCTGGGAACGCATGCGCCGGGGCTTTCAATTGCAGGACGGGTTAGGCGTCAACCCGCGCATTGAACAGCAACGATTGTGGTTTGCCAGCAACCCATCCTTCCTCGAGAACGCCGGCGAACGCGGCAGCCTCTACATTCATTACATCGTCGAACGCCTTGAAGAACGCAACATGCCTCTGGAGCTGGCGCTGCTGCCAGTGATTGAAAGTGCCTACAACCCAATGGCCTATTCCCGCAGCGATGCGGTCGGCCTGTGGCAGTTCGTTCCCGCCACCGGGCGCTATTTCAACCTGCGCCAGACCCGCGCCTACGACGGCCGCCGCGACATCACCGCCTCCACCACCGCTGCCCTCGACTACCTGACTCGCCTGCATGACATGTTCAACGGCGACTGGTTGCTGGCCCTGGCGGCTTACAACGCCGGTGAGGGCACGGTCAGCCGGGCCATCGAGCGTAACGAGAAGCTCGGTTTGCCGACGGACTACTGGAACCTGCCACTGCCCCAGGAAACCAAGGACTACGTGCCCAAGTTCCTGGCGCTGTCCCAGGTGGTGCTGGCCCCCGAGGCGTATGGCGTCAACCTGAACCCGATCGCCAACACGCCGTACTTCGAAGTGGTAGAAATCAAGACCAGCATGGACCTGTCACGGGTCGCCGCGCTGGCCGAGATCGACGAAGACGAACTGTTCCAGCTCAACCCGGCCTTGAAACAGCGCACCACCCTGGACGGCCCGCAGCATTTGCTGGTGCCGACGTCCAAGGCGCAGCTGCTGGCCAGCAGCCTTTCGGCGATGAAGCCGGAAGAATTGCTGAGCATGCGCCCGAAAAAGCCGGTGTTCGACGACGTTGAGCACAAGGCCATTGCCGGTCGCACCCGCAACTACAAGGTGCGCAGCGGCGACAACCTGACGCTGATCGCCAAGGCCAACAAGGTCGATGTACATGACCTGCAGCGCTGGAACAAGCTCAACGGGCAGGCGCTCAAGGTCGGCCAGACCCTGGTAATGCAGGACACCCGCAAGCTGGTGGCCAAGGCCGACAGCAAGAAGCCGGTGCAGTACAAGGTCAAGAAAGGCGATTCGCTGTACATCGTCGCCAAGCGCTTCAACGTCGAGATGCAACATCTCAAGCGCTGGAACCCACGCACTGGCCAGGCGCTGAAACCTGGGCAGATGCTGGTGGTTTCCGGGCCGCGCTAAGCAGCAAACACGAGGGGGAACTGGCAACAGCTCCCCCTTTGTTCTTCACCCTGCCAACCCCCATCCAAGCCTGTAGTCTCCCTCCTGCGGCGCCAGCCTTTTTCCAATCGGAACAAGCTGTTACTGTACGGTTCATAAAGCCCAAGCCGCCTGGATCGGATCCCTGACTTGAAGCGTCCCCTCCTTCTACTAATAAGTCTGGCCTTGAGCTTTTCCGCGAACGCGACCATTACCGAGAGCCACGGTTATGCGCAGTTCGGCACGCTCAAGTACCCGGCCAAATTCACCCACTTCGACTGGGTAAACCCCGCAGCGCCCAAGGGCGGCACCTTGCGGGTCATGGCGTTTGGCACTTTCGACACCCTCAACCCGTACACCTTCAAGGGTTCCAGCCCGGTTTCCACCGCCAATTTCCTGCAATATGGCGTCAACGAGCTCAATGAGCCGTTGATGGTCGGCACCGGCCAATATGCCCCTTCCGGCGATGAACCCACCTCCAGCTACGGCCTGATTGCCCAATCGGTGGAATACAGCGAGGACCGCAGCTGGGTGGTGTTCAACCTGCGCCCTGAAGCGCGGTTTCACGATGGCAAGCCGATCACCGCCTACGACGTGGCGTTTTCCTATCGCACGCTGCTGACCGAAGGCCACCCGCAGTACCGCACCAACCTGCAGGAAGTGGCCCGGGTCGACATTCTTAACCGGCATCGCATTCGTTTTGTGTTCAAGCGCGCCGGCAACCCGTTGCTGATCCTGCGCCTGGGCGAGCTACCGGTATTGCCCCAGCATTACTGGAAAAACCGCGATTTCAAGGCCACCACCTTCGAGCCGCCGCTGGGCAGTGGGCCTTACCGCATCAGCAAGGTCAGCCCCGGGCGACAACTGGTGTTCGAGCGGGTCAAGGATTACTGGGGCAAGGACCTGGCGGTCAACCGTGGTTTGTATAACTACGACAAGGTCGAGGTGGAGTTCTACCGAGACAGCGACGTGGCCTTCGAAGCGTTCAAGGCCGGCGAGTTCGATATCTATATCGAGCACCAGGCGAAGAACTGGGCCAACGGCTACAACTTCCCGGCGGTCAACCGCGGCGATGTGATCAAGGCGCAGATCGCCCACCAGATACCGACCCAGAGCCAGGGACTGTTCATGAACAGCCGGCGCCCGGCCTTCAGCCAGGCCAAGGTCCGCGAAGCCTTGGGGCTGATGTTCGATTTCGAGTGGACCAACCGCACCCTGTTCAGCGGCGCCTATAAACGCAGCCTCAGCTATTACCCCAACAGCGAATTCTCCGCCACCGGCGTGCCGACCGGTCATGAGTGGCTGATGCTGTCGCCCTATCGCGACCAACTGCCGGCCAACCTGTTTACCCAGCCCTTCAGCCTGCCCCAGACCGACGGTCGCGGCATTCCTCGCGACACGATGCGCCGCGCCCTCGCATTGTTGGCGGACGCCGGCTGGAAGCTGTCCGGGCAACGCTTGCTCAACAGTGACGGGCAGCCGCTGAGGCTGGAGATTCTGCTGGTGAACCCGAACCTGGAGCGCATCCTGCAGCCCTATGTCGAGAATCTGACAAGCATCGGCGTCGATGCCCGCTTGCGCACGGTAGACCGCGCACAGTACAAACAACGCCTCGATCAGTTCGACTTCGACATGATTCTGATGACCCTCAACCAGACCCTCAGCCCCGGTCTTGAGCAGTGGCAGTATTTCCACTCCAGCCAGGCGGGGATCAAGGGCAGCAAGAATTACGCAGGCATCGCCAACCCGGTGGTCGACCACCTGCTGGACCAACTGCTGGCGGCGCAAACCCGTGAAGAACAGTTGGCCGCCGGCCGGGCGCTGGACCGCGTCCTGCTGTGGCAGCACTACAGTATTCCCAACTGGTACCTCAACTATCATCGCCTGGCGTACCGCAACCGGTTCGCCTTCGTCACCACGCCGCCCTACAGCCTGGGCCTGAGCGCATGGTGGCTGAAAGCTTCGGAGAAAGCCCAATGATACCTTTGCGTACTGCGATCCTTGGCAGCCTGCTGTTTTGCGCCGCGGCCAATGCGGCCCCGCAACATGCCCTGACCCTCTACAACGAACCGCCCAAGTACCCCGCCGATTTCAAACACGTCGACTACGTAAATCCGGATGCCCCCAAGGGTGGTACCTTCCGCGTATCCAGCATGGGCAGCTTCGACAGCCTCAACCCATTCATCAGCAAGGGCGTGCCGGCAGATGATATCGGCCTGATCTACGACACCCTGGCCCAGCAAAGCCTGGACGAACCCATCACCGAATACGGCCTGGTAGCCGGCAAGATCGAAAAGGCCCCGGACAACAGTTGGGTACGCTTCTACATTCGCCCCGAAGCGCGCTTCCACGACGGCCACCCGATCCGTGCCGAAGACGTGGTGTTCAGCTTCCAGACGCTGATGAAGGACGGCTCGCCGATCTTCAAGACCTACTACGCGGATGTCGACGAAGTGATCGCCGAGGACCCGCTGCGGGTGCTGTTCAAGTTCAAGCGCACCAACAACCGCGAACTGCCGCTGATCCTTGGGCAACTGACAGTGTTGCCCAAGCATTACTGGGAGGGCCGCGACTTCTCCAAGGGCAACCTGGAGATTCCGCTGGGCAGCGGCCCGTACAAGGTGGCCGAGGTTAAGGCCGGGCGTTCGATCCGCTACGAGCGGGTCAAGGACTACTGGGCCAAGGACCTGCCGATCAACAAGGGTTTCTACAACTTCGATTACCGGGTCACCGATTACTACCGCGACAACACCGTGGCCCTCGAAGCCCTCAAGGCCGGGCAGTTCGATTACTGGCTGGAAATCAGCGCGAAAAACTGGGCCAATGCCTACAACACCCCCGCCGTCACCCAGGGCCGCCTGATCAAGGAAGAAATCCCCAACGGCAACCCCACCGGCATGCAGGGCTTCGTGTTCAACACCCGCAAACCGATGTTCCAGGATGTGCGGGTGCGCAAGGCCATCAGCCTGTTGCTGGACTTTGAATGGAGCAACAAGCAACTGTTCAACGGCGCCTACACCCGCAGCCGCAGTTATTTCGAAAACTCCGAGATGGCCGCCACCGGCCTGCCCGGCCCGGATGAGCTGGCGATTCTTGAACCGCTGCGGGACAAGATCCCGCCCCAGGTGTTTACCGAAGCCTTCGAGCCATCGAAGACCGACGCCAGCGGCATGATCCGCACCCAGCAGCGCGAGGCCTATCAACTGCTGCAAGAGGCCGGCTGGAAGATCGTCGACGACAAGATGGTCGACACCACCGGCAAGCCCGTGACCATCGAGTTCCTGCTGGCACAGACCGAGTTCGAACGCATCCTGTTGCCGTTCAAGCGCAACCTGGCAGACCTGGGGATCGACCTGGTGATTCGCCGGGTCGACATCTCGCAGTACATCAACCGCATCCGTTCGCGGGACTTCGACATGGTGGTGGGCAGCTTCCCGCAATCCTCATCGCCGGGCAACGAGCAGCGCGAGTACTGGAAGTCATCCAGCGCCGACAAGCCCGGCAGCCGCAACTACATCGGCCTGAAAGACCCGGCCATCGACCAGTTGGTGGAAGAACTCATCGACTCCGACTCGCGCAAGAGCCTGGTGGCCCACGCCAAGGCCCTCGACCGCGTGCTGCAGTTCGGCTACTACGTGATCCCCAACTGGCACATCAAGACCTTCCGCGTGGCGTATTGGGACCACCTCGGCCATCCGAAGGTCTCGCCACGGTATGACGTCGGCACCGCCACCTGGTGGAGCAAACCCGACGTGAAACCTGCGATAACCGTGGACACCAACCAGAGCGCCGATCCGGCGAGCGGGGGCGACTGAGATGCTGGCCTATATTTTTCGTCGACTGCTGCTGATCATCCCGACCCTGTTCGGCATTTTGCTGATCAACTTTGTGATCATCCAGGCCGCCCCGGGTGGCCCGGTGGAGCAGATGATCGCCAAGCTCGAGGGCTTTGAAGGCGCCACCAGCCGGATTGCCGGGGGCGGCGCCGAAGTCTCGGTGGCCGGTTCCAGCTACCGCGGCGCCCAGGGCCTGGACCCGGCGCTGGTGAAGGAAATCGAGAAAATGTACGGCTTCGACAAGTCGGCGCCGGAACGCTTGTGGATCATGATCAAGAACTACGCCAAGCTGGATTTTGGCGATAGCTTTTTCCGTGACGCCAAGGTCATCGACCTGATCAAGGAAAAGATGCCGGTGTCCATCTCCCTCGGGTTATGGAGCACCCTGATCATGTACCTGGTGTCGATCCCCCTGGGGATCGCCAAGGCTACGCGGCACGGCAGCCACTTCGACGTGTGGACCAGCTCGGCGATCATCGTCGGCTACGCGATCCCGGCGTTCCTGTTTGCGATCCTGCTGATCGTGGTGTTCGCCGGCGGCAGTTACTTCGACTGGTTTCCGTTACGCGGGCTCACGTCCAACAACTTTGATGAATTGAGCTGGGGCGGCAAGGTCCTCGATTACTTCTGGCACCTTGCCCTGCCGGTGACCGCCCTGGTGATCGGCAACTTCGCCACCATGACGCTGCTGACCAAAAACAGCTTCCTCGACGAGATCAACAAGCAGTACGTGGTCACCGCCAAGGCCAAGGGCCTGACCAACCACCGCGTGCTGTACGGCCATGTGTTTCGCAACGCGATGCTGCTGGTGATTGCCGGCTTCCCGTCGGCCTTTATCGGCATCTTCTTCACCGGCTCGTTGCTGGTGGAAGTGATCTTCTCCCTCGACGGCCTGGGCCTGATGAGCTTTGAAGCGGCGATCAACCGCGACTACCCGGTGGTGTTCGGCACCCTGTTTATCTTCACCCTGCTGGGATTGGTGGTGAAGCTGATCGGCGACCTCACCTACACCCTGGTCGATCCGCGCATCGACTTCGCCAGCCGGGAGCATTGAGATGAATCTATCCCCCCTCAATCGTCGCCGGTTCGAACGTTTCAAGGCCAACAAGCGTGGCTGGTGGTCGCTGTGGCTGTTTTTGATCCTGTTCGGCCTGAGCCTGGGCGCCGAGCTGATCGCCAACGACAAGCCGCTGGCGGTGCACTACGACGGCGACTGGTACTTCCCGGCGCTCAAGCGCTACCCCGAGACCACCTTCGGCGGCGAATTCCCGCTGGAAGCCAACTACAAGAGCCCGTATATCCACGAGCTGCTCAAGGCCAAGGACGCGTGGACGTTGTGGGCGCCGATTCCGTACAGCTACCAGAGCATCAACTACGACCTGAAAGTTCCGGCCCCCGCCCCGCCGTCACGGGACAACCTGCTGGGCACCGATGACCAGGGCCGCGATGTGCTGGCGCGGGTGATCTACGGCTTCAGGATTTCCGTGCTGTTTGCCCTGACGCTCACCGTGCTCAGCTCGATCATCGGCGTGATCGCCGGCGCGTTGCAGGGCTTCTACGGTGGCTGGGTCGACCTGGCCGGCCAGCGTTTCCTGGAGATCTGGTCCGGCTTGCCGGTGCTGTACCTGTTGATCATCCTCGCCAGCTTCGTGCAACCCAACTTCTGGTGGCTGCTGGGGATCATGCTGCTGTTTTCCTGGATGAGCCTGGTGGACGTGGTGCGCGCCGAGTTCCTGCGCGGGCGTAACCTGGAATATGTGCGGGCGGCCCGGGCGCTGGGGATGCAGAACGGCGCGATCATGTTCCGCCATATCCTGCCCAACGCCATGGTCTCCACCATGACCTTCATGCCGTTCATCCTGACCGGCGCGATCGGCACCCTCACCGCGCTGGACTTCCTGGGTTTTGGCCTGCCGGCCGGCTCGCCGTCCCTGGGTGAACTGGTGGCCCAGGGCAAATCCAACCTGCAGGCGCCGTGGCTGGGCATGAGTGCGTTTGCCGTGCTGGCGATCATGTTGAGTCTGCTGGTGTTTATCGGCGAGTCCGCTCGCGATGCCTTCGACCCGAGGAAATGAGATGAATCAGGACAATCTGATCGAAGTCCGCGACCTCTCCGTCGAGTTCGTCGTAGGCAACAGCCACCAGCGGGTGGTGAACAACGTCAGCTTCGATATCAAGCGCGGCGAAACCCTGGCACTGGTGGGCGAAAGCGGCTCGGGCAAGTCGGTCACGGCGCACTCGATTTTGCGCCTGCTGCCCTACCCGCTGGCACGTCACCCGTCGGGCACGATCCAGTACGCCAACCACGATTTGCTGACCCTGAAGGAAAAGACCATCCGGCATATCCGCGGCAACCGGATTGCGATGATTTTCCAGGAGCCGATGACCTCGTTGAACCCGCTGCACTCCATCGAGAAGCAGATCAACGAAGTGCTCGGCCTGCACAAGGGGCTTACCGGCAAGGTGGCCACCAAACGCACCCTGGAGTTGCTGGAACTGGTGGGCATCCCCGAGCCCCACAAACGCCTCAAGGCCCTGCCCCATGAGCTGTCCGGCGGCCAACGCCAGCGGGTGATGATCGCCATGGCCCTGGCGAATGAGCCGGAGTTGCTGATTGCGGACGAACCGACCACGGCACTCGACGTCACCGTGCAGCTGAAGATCCTGGAGCTGCTCAAGGAATTGCAGGCGCGCCTGGGCATGGCGTTGCTGTTGATCAGCCACGACTTGAACCTGGTAAGGCGCATTGCCCACCGGGTATGCGTGATGCAAAAAGGCTGCATCGTCGAGCAGGCCGAATGCGAAAGCCTGTTCCAGGCGCCGCAGCACCCTTACACCCAGGAGCTGCTGGCAGCGGAACCCAGCGGCGGCCCCGCCACCAATGAAGTCGGCCCGCCGTTGCTGGAAGTCGATGACCTGAAGGTCTGGTTCCCGATCAAGAAAGGCTTCCTGCGCAATACCGTCGATTACGTCAAGGCGGTGGATGGCATCAACTTCAGCCTGCCCCAGGGCCAGACGCTGGGCATCGTCGGTGAAAGCGGCTCGGGCAAATCCACCCTGGGCCTGGCAATTTTGCGGCTGATTGCGAGCAAGGGCGGCATTCGCTTCGAAGGCCATCAGATGGACAAGCTCAGCCAGCAACAGGTGCGCCCGCTGCGCCGGGAAATGCAGGTGGTGTTCCAGGATCCGTTTGGCAGCCTGAGCCCGCGCATGTGTGTGAGCGAGATCGTTGGCGAAGGCCTGCGTATCCACAAGATGGGCACTGCCGCCGAGCAGGAAGCGGCGATTATCGCCGCGCTGAAGGAAGTGGGCCTGGACCCGGAAACCCGCAATCGCTACCCCCACGAATTCTCCGGCGGCCAACGCCAGCGCATCGCTATTGCCCGCGCACTGGTGCTCAAGCCCCGGCTGATTTTGCTGGATGAGCCGACCTCGGCCCTCGACCGTACCGTGCAGCGCCAGGTGGTGGAACTGCTGCGCAACCTGCAGGCCAAGTACAACCTGACCTACCTGTTCATCAGCCACGACCTGGCGGTGGTCAAGGCCTTGAGTCACCAACTGATGGTGGTAAAACACGGGCAGGCGGTTGAACAGGGAGATGCACCCGCGATCTTCGCCAACCCCCAGCATGCCTACACCCGGCAGCTGCTGGAGGCGGCGTTTTTGGTGCCCGGCCCCTAGCAGTAGAACCACCGTAGCAGCTGTCGAGCCCCAGCGAGGCTGCGGCTCGACAGCTGCTACGCCATTGGGTGTCAGAAATCGGTTGAGGCCGACAGTTCACGCCAGGCGGCGGTCTCTTCCTTGACGTAAGCCAGCTTGTCCTCAATCGCCTGCAACGTATCGGTGCCCAGGGCCAGGCGCATCGGCGGATGCGGCGCTTCCACCAGCTTGATCATGGCCACTGCCAGCAGCTCCGGGTTACCCGGTTGCTGCTGGTTGTAGACCTTGGCCAGCTTGCGCACCTCGCCGGACGTGGCGGCGTAATCGTCGATGATCAAGGGCGACTCCACCAGGGAGTTGCCATCCAGGAAGTCGGTGCGGAAATAACCCGGCTCCACCACCGTCACCTTGACGCCCAAGGGTGCCAGCTCTGCGTGCAGCGCCTCGCTCAACCCTTCAACGGCAAACTTGGTCGAGCAATACGTGCCGAATCCCGCCCCCGAACGGAAGCCGCCCACCGACGAAATATTGATCACGTGCCCACTGCGCGCCTGGCGCATGAACGGCAATACACCGCGAGTGACATTGAGCAGCCCGAACACGTTGGTTTCATACAAGCGGCGAACCTCATCGGCAGACGCCTCCTCCACCGCGCCCAGCAGGCCAAAACCGGCATTGTTGACCAACACATCAATGCGCCCGAAGTGCTCAATGGCGGCACGGGCAACGTCGGCAGCCTGGGATTCGTCGGTCACGTCCAGTTGCACCGCCAGCAGCCCGGGTTGCTCACCGAAGCGTTCGGTAACGGTATGGGCGTTGCGGGCCGTCGCCACCACCGCATCACCGTGGGCCAGAGCTGCCGCGACGATTTTCGCGCCGATGCCCCGGGAAGCCCCGGTTACCAGCCAAACACGCTTGAAGGAATGTGCCGTTGTCATGATCCGTACCTGATGGAGTGAATGTGGAGCCAAGGTACGCTGAGGCATTAGCCTGAAAAACCGTCTCGTGCTACAAGCACTCTGAAACAGAATTTCATAATGGCTGACCGATGAACCTTGATCCCTTCAATGGCTTGACCGAATTTCTCGCCGTGGCCGAACTGAAGAGCTTCACCCAGGCCGCTGCACGCCTCGGCGTAACACCGACGGCGGTCAGCCATGCGGTGAAGACCCTGGAGAAGCGCACGGGTGTGGTGCTGTTCCAGCGCACCACGCGCCGGGTAGCGCTGACCGAGGCCGGCATGACGCTTTACAGCCGCCTGCGCCCCGCCGCCGGGGAGATTGACGAAGCGCTGGCGGCCCTTAGTGGCTACCGCGACCGGCCCATGGGCACCCTGCGCCTGACGGTGCCAAGGTTGTCGGGCACGTTGCTGATCGAGCCGTTGATCCCGCGTTTTCGCGAGGCCTTTCCCGATGTGGTACTGGATATTTCCCTCGACGATGCCACGGTGGACCTGGTGACCGAGGGCTTCGACGCCGGTATTCGCCTGGGGGAATCCATCGACAAAGACATGGTTGCCGTGCGCCTGACCCCGGACCTGAACTGGTCGGTGGTGGGCTCTCCCGCCTACTTTGCCAAGGCCGGCAAGCCGACAACGCCGGAAGCGCTCACGACCCATCAAACCATCGGTTATCGCTTCCTGACCTCGGGCATGGCACACCGCTGGGAATTCGAGCGGGCGGGCCGGGAATTTACGGTCGGCGTTCAAGGCGGGTTGATCGTCAATGACCGCAACCTGATGATCGCCGCCGCGCGGGCCGGCCAGGGCCTGGCGTACGTGAGTGATTTCGAGGTCATGGAGGACCTGGCTTCAGGCGAACTGGAGCCCGTGCTGCAATCTTTCGTACCGCCAAGCAGCGGGCTGTACCTGTATTTCCCCGCCCGAACCCAGAGCCAACCGAAACTGCGGGCCTTTATCGACCTGGCCACCGCATGGATTGCCGAAAAGCGTGGGCGCTGACAACGCCGCAAAAGCAAACCAATATCATTTGCGCAGTGCCCGGCCCTTTGGTTTAATCGCGACCAATTCTTATTTACGCCAAGGCTTCTGCGCCACATGGATACTGTGTCGACCCCGTCCACCTCGTTCAGCGACCTCTACGGCAATCACCATTCCTGGCTGCTGGGGCTGCTGCGCCGGCGCCTGAGCAATCGCTGGGATGCGGCGGACCTGGCCCATGACACCTTCATCCGGGTACTCAAGCGCCCGCCGGCCGGCGCCGATGAGACGCGGGAGCGCTCCTACCTGGCCACCATCGCCCGGGGGTTGTGCATTGATCACTGGCGTCGGCGCCAACTGGAACAAGCGTGGCTGCAAAGCCTCGCGGACCGGCCGCAAGCCCTGCAACCGTCGCCGGAGCAGCGGGCAATCATTGTCGAAACCCTGTACGAAGTGGACGCCATGCTCGCGCGGCTGCCCCACAAGGTGCGCGAAGCGTTCCTGCTGGCGCAGTTGCACGGTACGCCCTACAAGCAGATCGGCGAACAGCTCGGGGTAGGCGAACGGATGGTGAAAAAATACCTGGCCCAGGCGCTGCTGCATTGTGCGGTGCTGGAAGCCGAACTGGACGGGATGCTCGTGGAGTGAACAGCCCCGGAAAGCTCAGCCATGCCAGCCTTGAGCAAGCGGCCCAATGGTACGTACGCCTGCAGGATCAGCCAGAGGCTGCCCAGCACTGGCAGGCATGGCTCGGGCAAAGTCCGGAACACCAGGCCGCCTGGGGCTATGTAGAACGGGTCAGCCAACGCTTTGCGCCGTTGGCCGAGCAATCCCACAGCGCCAGCCGTGCGTTGCGCAGCTCTCGGCGCCAGACGCTCAAGACCCTGCTGGTGCTGTGTGCCGGTTCAACGCTGGCCTGGGGCACCTGGCGCAACACCGCCCTGCCCCGGTTGGTGGGAGGCTGGAGTGCGGATTACGCAACCGCCGGCGGTGAAACCCGCGAAGCGCTGCTGGACGATGGCAGCCGCCTGTGGCTGAACGCCTTGAGCGCCCTGGATGTACGTTTTGACCGGGTCCAGCGCTTGCTGCACCTGCGTTTCGGCGAAGTGCTGATCGAGACCGCAAAGGACCCGAACCGCCCGTTTCTGGTGGAGACTGAGCAGGGTCGCCTGCGGGCACTCGGCACCCGCTTCAGCGTGTTGCAGGACGGCGACAGCACTTTGCTCAATGTGTTTGAAGGCAGGGTTGAAGTGCGCACCGCCGCCAGCCGGCAACAACGAATCATCGAGGCCGGGCAACAAGTGGCCTTCACCCGCGATGGGTTCAATCTCCGTTCACCCGCATCCGCCACCCGTGAGGCCTGGAGCCGTGGCGTACTGCTGGCCGACAACCTGCCGCTTGGCCAACTGGTCGCCGAACTCAATCGTTTTCGCCCCGGCCACCTGGGTTGTGATCCAGCCGTGGCGCAATTGCCGGTGATGGGTTCGTTCCCCCTCAAAGACAGCGACCACGCACTGCGCCTGCTACAGGCCGCGCTGCCGATTCAGGTCGACACGCTCATGCCCTGGTGGGTCACGGTCAGGCCCAAACACCCAGGCGCATAAAAACTTTCAGCCGTCAGTTCCCTTTTCCAAAACTCGTTCGGTAAACCCTGCAGATGCTTTCAATTCGCCGATCGATTTGATCCAAAGGGAATGTTCATGTCGCAACCCGTTCGCTTCACTTTGCGCCCGCTGGCGCTGGCCGTTACTGCTACGTTGTTGTGCCTGGGCGCGCTCGACGCGCAAGCCGCCGAGTCACCGTCGACTCAGGAAACGGCCCGCCACTACACCATCGCCGCGGGTTCGTTGGTCAACGTGCTGAACAGCTTCGCCGAGCAGTCCGGGATCTTTTTCGCCGGCCACAACAGCCTGGCCAGCGGCAAAACCAGCCCGGGCCTCAACGGCAGCTACACCCCGGCCAGCGGTTTGCAACGGCTGTTGCAAGGCAGCGGCTTGCAGGCCGTGCCCCAGGGCAACAACGGCTACGTGCTGGAGTTGGTCCCGGCCAACACCGGCGCCCTGGAACTGGGCGCCACCACCATCTCCGGCGAAGGCCTGGGCGCCACCACCGAAGATACGCACTCCTACACCACCGGCGCCATGGCTTCGGCCACCGGCCTGGCGCTGTCGATGCGCGAGACGCCGCAGTCGGTAACAGTGATCACCCGCCAACAAATGGACGACCAGGGCTCCACCAGCATCGCCGACACCCTGCGCCGTGCGCCCGGTGTGAGCGTGCAGAACTACGACAGCGAGCGCTGGGAGTTTTCCAGCCGCGGCCTGCCGATCACCAATTTCCAGTACGACGGGGTCAACTCCACCTACGACGGCGTGTATGACTACGGCACCACCAGCACCGACATGGCGGTGTATGACCGCCTGGAAATCATCAAGGGCTCAGCCGGCCTGATGTCCGGCTCCGGCGATCCTTCGGCCACGGTCAACCTGATTCGCAAAAAGCCCACCCGGGATTTCAAGGCTTCCGTCACGCAGACCTTCGGCTCGTGGGACAACTACCGCACCGAAGGCGATATTTCCGGGCCTTTGACCGACTCCGGCAACGTGCGCGGGCGCTTCGTCGGCGTGTATCAGGATCGCCAGTCGTACCTGGACCACTACCAGAACACCAAGGACATTGCCTACGGCATCCTCGAAGCCGACCTGACGCCGGACACCCTGCTGACCTTCGGCATCGACCAGCAGGACACCCGCTCCCGTGGCGCCAGCTGGACCGGCTTCCCGATGTACTTCAGCAACGGTTTACGCACCGACTTCTCGCGGTCCTTCAACCCGGCCGCCGACTGGAGCCGCCGCGACTTCCAGAACCAGACCCTGTTTGCCTCGGTGCAACAAAAGCTCGCGAACGACTGGTCGCTGAAAGTCAGCCTTGACCGCAAGCGCAGCCAGCACGATACGCTGCTCGCCTCCGCCAGCGGCGGCAACCCGGACCCGGTCACGGGCGACGGGATGTACATGTTCATGGGCAAATACAAGGGTGACCAGGTGCAAAACACCCTGGACATCAACCTCAATGGCCCCTTCAGCCTGTTCGGGCGCGAGCATGAATTGATCATGGGCTTCATGGCCACCCGCTCGAAGCAGGACGTGCCGGTGTACGGCTCGATCTACCCGCCCGTGGGTGGCAGCATTTACGACTGGCGCGGCGAATACCCGAAGCCTGACATTCCCAGCAGCGGCCAGAACGACATCGTGCAACGCCAGACCGGCGCGTACCTGGCCACGCGCTTGAAACCCACCGATGACCTGTCGGTGATCCTGGGCACCCGCGTCAGCAACTTCAGCGGCACCGACAACACCGACTTCTACGACCCGACCAAGGCCGACAACCGTTTCACCTACCGCCAGACCGGCGTCGTCACGCCCTATGCCGGTATCGTCTACGACCTGAATGACATCTGGTCGGTGTACACCAGCTACACCAAGATCTACAAACCGCAAAACAGCAAGGACGCCGACCGCAAGTTGCTCGATCCGATTGAAGGCGACACCTACGAAGCCGGGCTCAAGGCAGCATTTTTCGACGGCCGCCTGAACGCCAGCTTCGCCGCATTCCGCATCGAACAGGACAACGTTGCGCAGTACGTTTCCGGGTTTGAGACCGACTCGGTGTATCGCCCGATTGCCGGCGCCACCACCAAGGGCTTTGAAGTCGAACTGGCCGGTGAAGTGCTGGACGGCTGGAACGTCTCTGCGGGCTACACCTACCAGCACAGCCGTGACGCCAACGGCGATTACGTCTACGGCTCCGTGCTGCAAACCACCACGCCCCAGCAAGTGGTGCGGTTGTTCAACACCTATCGCCTGCCCGGCGCCCTGGAGAACCTGACCGTGGGTGGCGGCGTGAATTGGCAGAGCGAGTTCTTCGGCAATGTGTTCCAGCCCGATCCCAACGACTCGGTGAATTTCGGCCACAACTCACGCATTACCCAGGACAGCTACTTCCTGGTGGACGTCATGGCGCGCTACCGCTTCAACGAGCACTTGAGCACCACGCTGAACGTGAAGAACCTGTTCGACAAAAAGTACTACACCGGCCTGGGCAACTTCGGTACCGGTTTCTACGGCGAGCCGCGCAGCCTGCAATTGGCGACCCGCTGGGATTTTTGAGCCCAAACGCCAGACTGCCGTAGCGCTTGCAACGGCAGTCGACTCGGGCTACATCCCGTCAGGAAGGTACGTCTGTTGTTCCTTCCCGGGCCATCCGAGGATGAGGGCTCCGGTTGCCCATAAAACGTGGGCGACCCGCACGGAGCCGAACTGACATGGAAGATCTGCCCTTTCTCTCGCACTTGCTGAACTTGCTGACAGGCGCCGATGAGGCGCGAGCGGCGGCGAAGCAACCCCTTTCCCTGGCAGACGCCATCAACGGCGTAGATCCGCAGATCGGTTTCCTGCGCAGAATGGAACCCGAAACCATGAAATGAAACGTTGCAGGCCTATTTCTGTGTAATCATTCACTGCATTGTTTCCCGGTGAGACTTGTAGTGATGCGATCGCCCCTCGAACCGACTGCCCCGTCCTTCTGGCGCGACGAACGCCTGCCGTTCATTGAGGCTCGCACCATCGCCGACGGGCGGAAGGTCTGCTACACCCGCCACGCCCACGAGCACTTTTCCATCGGCGCGATCACGGCCGGGCAGAGCCTGTACATCCATGGGGCATCGACCTTCAAGATCAGCACCGGCACCGTGGTCTTGATGAATCCCGGGGATGTCCACGCCTGCAACCCCATTGATGATCTGCCCTGGTCCTATCACATGCTGTATATCGATACGGCCTGGCTGACCGACCTGCAGCATCAGCTGGGTTTCAGCAAGGACCAGGACTTTCGTCCGTTCACCGCCACCCACACCACGGATGTCGCGCTGTACCGCGGGCTGAACGAGCTGTATGAGGTGCTGGTGGACAACCACGCCGAACACCTGCACAAGCAGAGTGCGGTGGTGAGTTTTTTCACCGAGGTGCAACAACGCCTCAACCCGTCGGAGACCCCGGTGCGCGAGGTCAATCACAAGCTGGAGCGGGCCGCCGACTATATCCGCGAACATTGCACCGAGGCCCTGAAGCTCGAAGACATTTGCCAGGCGGCTGAACTGTCGCCGTCGTACCTGATTCGTGCGTTCAAGCAGTATTACGGCATGACGCCCCACGCATTCCTGGTCAATCGCCGTATTCAGTTTGCCCGCACCCAGTTGCGCAGCGGCCAGTTGATCGCCGACGTCGCACTGGCGGCCGGCTTTTCTGATCAGGCGCATTTCCAGCGCACGTTCAAACAGCACCTGGCGGCGACGCCCGGGCAATATCGCGGCTGAATCAGGCCAGCAGCAGATACCCCACGCTGGTCACCAACAAGGCGGCCATCGAGCGATTGAACAGGCGCATGCCCTGGGGATTGCTCAGGTAGCGGCGCAGGAACGTCCCGGCGTACGCCCAGCACGCCACCGACAAGTAGCAAATCACCAGGTAGATCGTCGCAAACAGCCAGACTTGCTGCGCATCGCCATCGGCGACAAACAGCCCCATGCCTGCCACACACGCCAGCCAGGCCTTGGGGTTGAGCCATTGCATGATCGCCCCATAGAGCATCGACGGCGCCGCGGCCGTGCCTTCAGCGTCCAGGCGCCCATCGTCCACCGCCAGCTTCCAGGCCATGTACAACAGGAACGCCACCCCGCCCCACTGAATCAACTGGGTCAGCAGCGGCCAGCGCACCAGCACCTCATGCAGCCCCAGGCCAATCAGCACCAGCAGCAAGGTGAACCCCAGCGCGGCCCCGGCCACATGCTTCTGGCTGGCGGCAAACCCAAAACGCGCGCCTGAACTGAGGGCCACCACATTCACCGGTCCCGGGGTGATGGACGTGGCCAGGGCGAAGGCGGCCATGGAAATGATCAAGCTCATTGCAGTTCCTTTTTGTTGTGCGGGTACGAGCTGAACCTTAAGGGGAAGACGGATCACGGTATTGAAGAAAATGCCCCTGCCGGGAATGACCGAAAAACCACCAGTTGAAACCTTTAGCCCACCCTCTGCCAAAGACAAATTTATTCCATTGATATAACTGTATTTTTCTCTTTCCAAAGGGCGTTTTTGATAGGAAAAAATGCGTGTTTCCCAAGGTAGGCGCGGTGCTAGAGTCGAGCGCACATCTGGCCGGATGACCTCAACCTGCTCACAAAAAAGGAATCGCCATGTCACGTCGCTTATTGGCAGCTGCCTGCCTGTTGCTGTCCCTCTCCGGGGTTCAGGCCGCGGAACGCTGGGAAACCCTTCCGCCCACCCCGGCGCCGATTGCGGGGGCCAAGACCGGCTATGCCGCCGTCAATGGCATCAAGGTCTACTACACCAAGACCGGGCATGGTTCGCCGGTCATCCTGCTGCACGGTGGCCTGTCCAATTCCGATTACTGGGGCAACCAGGTCAAGGCGCTGGCCGCCAAACACACGGTCATCAGCCTCGACAGCCGTGGCCACGGGCGCAGTTCCCGGGACGAGAACCCCTTCGGTTACGACTTGATGGCCGATGATGTGGTCGCCGTACTCGACAGCCTGAAAATCCCCCGCGCCGATATCGTCGGCTGGAGCGACGGCGCAATCATCGGTATCGATCTTGCCCTGCGCCATCCCGACCGTATCGGCAAGGTGTTCGCCTTTGCCGCCAACACCCAGACCTCCGGGGTCAAGGATGGCGTAGAGAAAAACCCGACCTTCGCCGCCTTCATCGAGCGCGCCGGCAAGGAGTACGCCAGGCACTCGCCGACGCCAAAAGAGTACGACGCCTTCGTCGAGCAGATCAGCCATATGTGGGCCAGCCAACCCAACTGGACCGACGCGCAACTGGCGTCCATCAAGACTCCGATCCTGATTGTCGACGGCGACCACGATGAGGCGATCAAGCGAGAACACACCGAATACATCGCGGCGACCATTCCGGGAGCGGGCCTGCTGATTCTGCCGAACACCAGCCACTTCGCATTCCTGCAGGACCCGACGCTGTTCAATGCCGCGCTGCTGGACTTCCTGGACAGCAAATAGCCCCGCCTACTCTCCTGTCATCCGCTCCAGGCTGTTGCTCAAGTGCAACAGCATGGCGGCCCGGGCCGCGTCCGGGTCCTGGCGGCGGATGGCTTTCAGGATCGCCTCGTGCTCAAGGTTCGCCAGGCGCCCCAGCTCCATCAGGTCCGCGTCGCCGCGTTCCTCGGCATTGATCCGGGTGCGTGGGATTACCGAGTGGCCCAGGTGATAAATCACGTCGGTGAAATAGGTATTGCCAGTGGCCTGGGCGATCAGGCGATGGAAGCGCACGTCAGGCTCAACGGCACTGTCGTTGTTGGCCAGCGAGTCCTGGTAATCATCCAGTGCCTGGCGCATCTGCTGCAGTTGTTCATCGGTACGGCGCAAGGCTGCCAGGGCGGCTGCCTGGGTTTCCAGGCCCATGCGCAGTTCAAGAATGCCGCGCACGCTGGCGGCGGTGTCGTGGGTCAGGTGCAGGCCGTGGCGCTCGTCGCGCTCCAGCACAAAGGTGCCGACACCGTGGCGGGTTTCCACCAGCCCGGCGGCCTGCAATTTGGAAAGCGCTTCGCGCACCACCGTGCGACTGACGCCGTACTCGCCCACGATAGCGGACTCGGATGGCAGCTTCTCACCCGGCGCCATCTGTCCCAGGAGAATCTGCTGGGTCAACGCGGTGACGATGTCGTGGGCAAGGCCCGGGGAGCGCTTGCGATGAGGTGCCGAGCTGGGGTTTTGCATCAGGAATTCCGTTCAGGGGCGCCTGGCAATACTAGCATTCTTGCAAGCCCTTACTTGTATGACAACAAACAAATACCTGTAGGAGCGAGCCTGCTCGCGAAAAAACCCGTCGCAGCGCAAACATTGCACCAAACCTCGTAATCGTTGACGATTTTCGCGAGCAAGCTCGCTCCTACAAAGGGTTGCCATCTCTGAAAATGCAGTTGTATGATGTCTATCAAGTTGTCAGACATCTCTGACAACCCAAATACGTCCCCGCACAACAATAATCAGTGGGAGTTTGACCCGTGACCCCTTCCAGCCCTGCGACAGCTGCGCCTGCCACCGACCCGGTCCTGGCCCGCGCGATCAAGAAGGTGAAGAGCCATGTGCTCCCACTGTTCGTGATCATGTTCATCGTCAACTACATCGACCGCGTCAACATCGGCTTTGTGCGTACCCATATGGAGCACGACCTGGGCATTGGTGCGGCCGCCTACGGCTTCGGTGCCGGGTTGTTTTTCATCGGCTACGCGCTGTTCGAAGTGCCGTCCAACATGCTCCTGCAAAAAGTCGGCGCGCGCATCTGGCTGACCCGCATCATGTTCACCTGGGGCATCACCGCCACATTGATGGCCTTTATCCAGAACGAAACCCACTTCTACATCCTGCGCTTTCTGCTGGGCGTGGCCGAAGCGGGCTTCTTTCCCGGGGTGATCTACTACTTCACTCGCTGGTTGCCCGGCGTCGAACGCGGCAAGGCGATTGCAATCTTCCTCAGCGGCTCGGCCCTCGCCTCGCTGATCTCCGGCCCCTTGTCCGGCGTGCTGCTGCAAATCACCGGGCTGGGCCTGCATGGCTGGCAGTGGATGTACATCATCGAAGGCACGGCGTCGGTGCTGCTGTGCTTTTTCGTGTGGTTCTGGCTGGACTCCAAACCCCACGACGCCAAGTGGCTCAGCCTTGAAGAAAAGGATGCGCTGGTGGGCGAGATCGACCGCGAACAGCGCGAGCGTGACGCCGCCACCACGGTCAAGCCGACCCTGGGCAAGCTGCTCAAGGACCGTCAGATCATGCTGTTCTGCGCCCTGTATTTCTGCATCCAGCTGACGATCTATGCCGCCACTTTCTGGTTGCCGAGCATCATTAAAAAGATGGGCGACCTGAGCGACATCCAGGTGGGTTTCTACAACTCCATCCCGTGGTTGATCTCGATCATCGCGATGTACGCCTTCGCGGCACTGGCGGGCAAATTCAAGTTCCAGCAAGCCTGGGTCGCTGCGGCACTGTTGATCGCCGCCGTGGGCATGTTCCTCTCCACTACCGGCGGGCCGATCTTTGCCTTTATCGCCATCTGCTTCGCGGCGATCGGCTTCAAGTCGGCGTCCTCGCTGTTCTGGCCGATTCCCCAGGGTTACCTGGATGCACGCATCGCCGCAGCGGTGATCGCATTGATCAACTCCATCGGCAACCTCGGCGGGTTTGTCGCGCCCACCACCTTTGGTTTCCTGGAACAGACCACCGGCTCGATCCAGGGCGGTTTGTATGGCCTGGCGGGCACTTCGATCCTTGCGGCCATCCTGGTGTTTTTCGCCAGGACACTGCCCGGCCCGACCACCAGCAGCGTGCTGCAACCCGCACCCGTCTTGAGCAAATAAGGACTACACGATGAACACAGAACACCAGCACCACGCCAACAGCGCCCCGGTCGTGACCGGGCTGCAAGTCATCCCGGTGGCCGGTCACGACAGCATGCTGCTCAACCTCAGCGGTGCCCACGGGCCGTTTTTCACGCGCAACATCGTGATCCTTACCGACAGCGCCGGCCGTACCGGCGTCGGTGAGGTACCCGGCGGCGAACGCATCCGCGAGACCCTGGAAGACGCCCGCAGCCTGGTGATCGGCAAGCCCATCGGCCAGTACCAGAGCATTCTCAATGCCATGCGCCAGACCTTCGCCGCGCGGGATTCGGCGGGCCGGGGTTTGCAGACGTTTGACCTGCGCATCACCATCCATGCCGTCACGGCGATGGAAGCGGCACTCCTGGATTTGCTCGGCCAATTCCTCGAAGTCCCGGTGGCGGCCCTTCTCGGCGAAGGCCAGCAGCGCGACGCGGTGAAGATGCTCGGCTACCTGTTCTACATCGGTGATCGCCAGCAAACCGACCTGGCCTATCGCAGCGAAGGCGATGCCGAAGACTGGTTCCGCCTGCGTCATGAAAAGGCGATGACGCCCGAAGCCATCGTGCGTCTGGCAGAGGCGGCCAAGGCGCAATACGGCTTCAATGACTTCAAGCTCAAAGGCGGCGTACTGCGCGGCGGCGACGAAATCGAGGCGGTGACTGCACTGGCCGAACGCTTCCCCGATGCGCGCATTACCCTGGACCCCAACGGCGCCTGGTCACTGAAAGAAGCCATCGCCCTGTGCCGCGACCAGCATCATGTGCTGGCCTATGCTGAAGACCCTTGCGGCGCGGAAAACGGTTACTCCGGGCGCGAAGTCATGGCCGAATTCCGCCGTGCCACCGGGCTGCCCACCGCCACCAACATGATCGCCACCGACTGGCGGGAAATAGGGCATGCGATCCAGTTGCAGTCCGTGGATATTCCCCTGGCCGACCCGCACTTCTGGACCATGCAGGGCTCGGTGCGCGTGGCGCAGATGTGCCACGAATGGGGCCTGACCTGGGGCTCGCACTCCAATAATCACTTCGACATTTCCCTGGCGATGTTCACTCAGGTGGCCGCCGCCGCGCCGGGGGAAATCACGGCCATCGACACCCACTGGATCTGGCAGGACGGCCAGCGGTTGACCAAGGCTCCGCTGAAGATTGTCGACGGCCACATCAAGGTGCCGGCCAAACCGGGCCTGGGCGTGGACATCGACATGGACGCCGTGGCCCACGCCCATGAACTGTACAAAGGTATGGGCCTGGGTGCGCGCAATGACAGCGTGGCGATGCAGTTCATGATTCCGGGCTGGACGTTCGATAACAAGCGGCCGTGCCTGGTGCGCTGACCTCAGCTGAAGATCATCGAAAAGTGCGCGCCCACCCCGGCGCGCACACCCTCGCCGACCGCCAGCGCCACCGAGCCGCCGGCCAGGTTGGCATCGCCGCAGGCAAACACACCGGGCACGGTGGTCTGGCGCGTCTCGTTGGTCAGCAGGTAGGGCCCGGTCGGCCCTTCGACAAACTCACAGCCCAACTGCTCGGCCAATGGGCTGGCCATGCGCGTACGGGACAGGGTGAAAATACCGTCCAGCACGATCATCCGCCCGTCTGCCAATTCCACATCCGCCCGCTCACCGACAATCCGCCGCACCGCCGAGCTTTCGACGCTGACCCCACGCCGATCCAGTTGCGCCTGCTGCTCGGCATCCGGCACAAATGTACCGTTGGTAAAAAGCGTGGTGGTGCCCCAGTCCGGCAGCAGCATGGCGTGATGCATGGCCAGTGGCGACGTCGCCAGCACGCCGATGCGGCCTTGATCCAGTTCATAGCCGTGGCAATACGGGCAATGGAACACATGCTTGCCCCAGCGCTCCTTCAACCCCTCGACCTCGGGTAACTCATCCACCACGCCGGTAGCGAGAATCAAGCGTTTAGCGTTGAACTCACCGTTGCAACGGGTTTGCACCACGAAGCCATCCTGGTTTCGAATCGCTTCAACGGCGGTGTCCTGCACCCAGGTCACCGTCGGATATTCCATCAACTGCCCTCGCCCTTCGGCAGCGATCAGCTCCGGCGGCTGGCCATCCTGGCTGAGGAAACCGTGGGAAGTGGCCGCAAACCGGTTGCGCCGCTGCCCGGCGTCAATCACCAGCACCTTGCGCCGAGCCCGCGCCAGTTGCAGCCCGGCAGACATTCCGGCGTAGCTGCCGCCGACGATAATAACGTCGTAAACCATGAAGATGACCTCTCTGGTGGCCCTTGCATCGGTTGCCGGGCACTCACGACACACCATAAGTTACATAAAAATACCTCGTCAAGCGTCTCGCAACTCCAATCGTTACGAACGATACTTTCGGGCAGGAAATCCAGAGGCTTGCAGATGAGAAACGACACCCGGCTTTCGCGCATGCTCCATGTGCTGATCCACATGGGCCGCCACGAGGAACGCGCCACCTCGGAGACCATCGCGCAGATGCTTGGTACCAACGCGGTGGTGGTACGCCGCACCCTGGGCCTGCTAAAGGAGAAAGGTTATGTGCGTTCGGAAAAAGGCCATCAGGGCGGCTGGATGCTGGGCAAGCCGCTGAGTGAAATCACCCTGCTGGACATCCACAATGCCCTTGGCACGTCGTCGATCTTTGCCGTCGGCCTGTCCACCGATCATCCGCAATGCCTGGTGGAACAGGCCGTCAATGCGGCGCTGAACCAGGCGTTTGACGATGCCCAGGCGTTGCTGCTGCAGCGTTTGGGAGAGGTGACGCTGGCACAGTTGGCGGATGATTTTGACGAGCGCTATCGGGTGGCGATAACGCCCGCACCCTGTGCGTGATGCACGCGACGCCCTAAGCGCCGCCCACCGAGCGCCACGCTGCCTCGGCCAGGGTTTCCCGGTACACCCGAGGGCTGCTGGCCGAGCGCCCGGCCAGCCAGGCACGGCAGTAGCTGTCGGCCTGGCCGATGATCAGTGATGGCAAGAGTTCGGCGGGCACCTGGCTGAGCTGATCACCCCGTCCAGGCAGCACCATCCATTCCTTCAGCAACGCGTTGCGCGCCTGGTTGCGGCTTTCCAGTTCAGCGGCGAACGGGCCCTTGGTCACCGCGAAATGCGCGTGGTACTGGAAGCGCGCCCACTGCGGTTCGCTGTCTACCCAATCGACATAGCTGTGGACCAGTGCGTACACCCCCTCCTTCGCCGTTTTGGCCGATTCAAGATAGCGCCCACGCAATTCGGCCTGATCCTCCAGCGCGGTAAAAAACAGCGCGGCGACCAGGCCTTCCTTGTTGCCGAAGTGATGATAAATGGCGCCGACGCTGGTATCGCAGCGCGCGCGGATCATCTCGATGGTGGTGGCTTCAAGGCCCTGCTCGTTGAACAGGTCTAGGGCTGCCTTGAAAATATCGCGCTTCAATTCGGCCCTTCGGCCAGGGAAGCAACGCTGAAGCAGATCCGGGGTTTGCATGCTGAACAGGAACTCGGTCAGTGAAGAAGAACAAGTCCGGGCAGCTTGACAGATTTCCCATGGGCAGAATACTGTTCCGTTACAGAACATTATTCTGTTACGGAACAAGATTCCGTAAAATTCATTTAATCAGCGAGGCAGCACCATGAGTCAGGCTCTGAGCATGTTCAACAGCGTTGGCCCCGAAGCGTTCAGCAAACTGGCTTGCCAGATGGCGCCCTACTTCAGCACCATCAATCCGTTGATGACCCAGTTGCGTCCGGGGTTTGCCTCGGTGGAAGTGCCGTTCAGCAAGGCCATCACCAACCACCTGGGCACGGTGCACGCCATTGCCATGTGCAACGCTGCGGAGTTGGCGGCGGGTACCATGACGGACGTTTCCGTGCCGGCGGGTGCGCGGTGGATTCCCAAGGGGATGACGGTGGAGTATCTGGCCAAGGCCAAGAGCAGCGTGACGGCGACGGCCAATGGCGAAGGTATCGACTGGCAAACGGCGGGTGACAAGGTGGTGCCGGTGGAGATGCTGGATGCGGAGGGGAAATTGGTGTTTACCGCGCGGATTATCATGAATGTGAAATTGGGGTGATGGGGTTGGGGGCATATCCGTTGCTGCGGTTATGGCCGCTATTGGGTTGCGCTCTCACAGCGGCCTACGAGCCGGCTTGAGTGGGGTGAAGCAACCGCAAAATCAAAGGCGGACACGGTCCAAATGTGGGAGCGGGCTTGCTCGCGAAGGTCGTTAACGATGACGTGGGTATC